>JBPCJY010000257.1:0-23944 GCA_051004815.1 Ktedonobacteraceae bacterium | reverse complement strand
GTGCCGCCACAGGCGGCACAGCCCTCAACTCATACATAAATTTTGCGAACTGCCATAGGCAGTGAGGTGTCAACAGAGAGCCGAAAGAGTAACATTTTCTCTACCATCACACAATGACATTATAATGCAGGACGGCTGTTGGCGCGACATAGATCTTGTCGCCATCGCTCAGGATGAGCCTGTCTACGCGGTTTCCCCGGTAGAGCAACCCATTAGCACTCTCCGCGTCCTCAATCAGCCAGGAGCCATTCTCTCCGCGAATCTTGGCGTGCAGACGCGAGACCCGTTGCGATGGCACCTGCACGTCGTTGCTAGAGAGGCGACCAACGGTCATTATAGGTTTGTTTAACAACCGCTCACCAATGATTTTGCCATCGAGCTCGATCAGCACTCGTGCCTTGGGGTAGGGAACCGGTTGTGGCACGCTTTGCTGCATTTGCTGCATATTGCCGACCGGTTGCATGCGCGGAAATGGTGCTGCTGACGGTGGTGTAGGCGTCCTGACAGGTTGTAATTGCGGTTGAACCGCGATCGGTATGGGCGAAGGTTCAGGCGGAACGCGGCGTACTGGCGTAACTACAGCCTGGTGGTTTGCCAGTTCCAACGGCGTAAAGGCTGAGCGCAGAATAGACTTACTACCGGCACGGTCAGCATTATAGCGGTTCTGCTCTTCCAGCAGACCGGCAAAGACACCGCCTTGCCGTTTCAGCGTATTGTAACTACCTTGCTCAACAATGCATCCACCTTTGAGGACGATGATCTCGTCTACATTGCCCAGGGTACTTAAACGATGGGAGATCATGAGCACAGTGCGTCCAACGACGAGTTTATCAATGGCATGCATAACCTCAGCCTCAGCCTCGACATCCAGGCTGGCCGTTGGTTCGTCCAGGATCAAGATGGGTGCATCACGCAGAATGGCTCGTGCAATCGCCAGGCGTTGGCGTTGTCCACCCGAAAAATTCTTGCCTTGCTCGCGTACAAGCGTATTGTAGCCTTCTGGTAACATCCCAATCGTCTCATGAATATTAGCTTTTTTCGCAGCATCGACGATCTCGCTGAATGTGGCTCCTGGCTTACCCAGTGCGATATTCTCGCGGATAGTACCCTCGAAAAGCACGGAATCTTGCAGTACATGGCTCACGTTCTGGCGCAGTAACGCCAGAGGAATTGCGCGATTATCATACCCATCAATTTTGACGGAACCTTTCTGGATTTCGTAGAAGCGCGGAATGAGCTTCACCAACGTTGTCTTACCGCCGCCGGATAGGCCCACCAGCGCGACTTTGCGACCAGCAGGAATATGCAGATTAATTCCTTTTAAGATAGGGTCACTATCTTTCGTATAGCCAAAGAAGACATTTTCATACGTGATATCGCCGCGAAACTGTTCTGGCCCGTTATACGGCTCTAGCCTGTCCATCACCTCAGGAGCCTGGTCAAGCACTTCCTGGATGCGCTCGGCACCGGAGGCCGCGCTGGTGTAAACGTTGGTCAATTTCGAGATATCGCGCATGGGCTGATAGAATTTTCCCAGTAAGGTCAAGAAGACCGTCAGGGTACCAATCGTCAACGCACCTTTCTCAATGGTGAGGGGGCCGAAGGTGAAGGTATTGCCGCCTGCCACATAGGCACCGACACCAACGATGATGGCGGTGCCGATGGAGACCAGGATAGCTACGATAGGTGTGAATTGCGCTTGCAAGCCACCAGCCTGTAGTCCGGCCTCACGATTCTTGCCAACATATTTCTTAAAGCGAATATCTTCGCGTTCCTCAAGTGTGAAGGCTTTGAGGACAGTAATCGATCCAATATCCTCTGTCGCGACATTGGCCACCTCTCCTGCCGCTTTCGATGCCCGTTTTGAGGCTGATTTGATGCCTTTCGTGTAACCCAGCACGACCGCGAAGAGTGCTGGCACTATGACGATAGAGAGCAAGGTAAACTGCAGGTTGGTTAAAATCATGACAATGGTGACGCCAATGATAGTTAAAATGCCAGCTAGCAAATCGACCAGGCCGTCGGTGACAAGTTTTTCGATATCGGAAATGTTGCCGGTAACGCGCTGTACGAGGTCGCCTTTCTTCTGCTTGCCGTGCCAATCGAGTGAGAGGCGTTCCAGGTGTGAGAAGAGTTGCTTGCGCAGCCGTGCGGTCAGGTTTTGCCCAATATATGAAGCCAGGAAGAGTTGAATGTAGGAAAGTATCGCGCTCAATCCTCCCAGCACAATCAGCATAGCAGCCGAGAAAATGATTACTCCCAACAATGTATGGACTTCTCCTTTGTGCAGTCCCTCTTGTGTGCCAAAGTGATCAAGGGAAGTGAGCAGTCCGTTCAGAAAGGGAATGTTGGGGTCGCGATGATTAATAACCTTATCCAGGATAAACTTGAGGGGGAAGGCTAACAGGATATCAGCCCCAACCTCCGCGAAGGTCATGGCGATAGCGATAACGATCAGAAAACGATAGCCCTTTAAATTGCGAAAAAGAAAAGGAATCATAGCATGTTCTCCTCACGCTTGTGACAAACACAGCGCGATTTCCCGCAGCATAGCCGCCAGTTCTCGTGGTCGCGGACTATTGAGACGATTGACACGACGTGTGGCAATCTTAAAGAGCAACGCTGCTTCGTAGAGTCGTGCGCGTTCTACGATGGCAGTCACAGTTTCTTCTGAAACAGTATTGCGCATAGCTTGTTGATACGCGTGCAGAAATGTTTCCGCGGCTTCTGTAAACCATTGACGCGTACCAGGACGTTGATACCACAAGCCACTGGGCCGCAGGTAAGCCAGAAAGTAACCAACGTCGAGCGCGGCATCAGCACGGCAGAAGCCATCAAAATCGACGACGAACACCTCATGGCTGTGAAAGAGTAACTGGCTGGCCTTAAAGCCGCCATGGGCAGGTCGGTAGCTGTCAGGTTGCAATGTCTCCAGCCTTGTGGCAAGTTCTTGTGCGAGGGACTGTACCTCAGCGGCCTGTGTAGGATTGCGGGCCGCTATGAGCGCGGCCCGTTCGCGAGCCCGTTTGGCCTCTTTCGCCCCACTGCGCGGGGTTTCCTGCTGAGGGCGCACCGCACTATTGTGCAAACGCGCTAACGCTTGTGCCGTAAGCTGCAATTCTTCGCTTGGAAGTATAATGCGCGTAATGTTCCCGGCGCGATCCTGCTCCACTTGCGGCTGAAGAGCCTGATTGCCAGTGCGCAGCGTTTCCCTTTCTGCTGTCGGCATGACTGCTTCGTTGAAAGTCAGGCCAAGTTCCTCAATGATGCCGAGCGGACGTGGAAGTATGGGTCTGTCTGTAGTATCTTCTCTCTGCTCGTTATAAAGTTTTTGTGTGAGAGCGTAGACGGAACGAGCCTGTTCAGGGTTAGCGTAGACCTTGCCGAAGATCGCCAATGTACGCTGTGTGGCTGGTTCAGCTTGCTCTACAGTGAGATTATAGCGAATGACACAGCGATTCGCGGGCTTATAACGCACGGGTATTGCCTCTGCTGTACGCAAGTGCCAGGCGGTACTTCCTAACGCTGCCTGGGCCGCCTCTTCTAATGCCTGGAAGAGTAAGCCCTGTGCTGATGTATCACAACTTGCCGCGAGCATGGGTAAGCGGTCGTCGGCAGGGAATGTTTGTAGCGAAAGTCCCAGCTCATTTGCATTCAGTACGCCCGATGCTTGTACCACCAGTGGCGTTTGTTGCGCCTGACTTGCGCTAAAGCGAATCCGCGCTCCGTCGAGTGCCTGTTCATCCAGTGTCAGGCTGACTGAGCGATTGGGATTCTTTGCGTGCGCCTTGTGAGCAGTAGCCTGTCCTGGCTGGCCCTTGATCGGTACATCATCAACAGTGTAGATCACTGCGAGACCCCGCTCTGCTTTGCGACGCAGGTAGCGCACAAACAGGTTGACCGTTCCGTTTGCCTCCGGCAGGAGGGGATAGTTAGCCCGTTCACAGAGTAGACTGATAATAGCGGGAAGCTCCATGATGGAGACATTGCTGTCACTTGATTTTGTGTTCATGCTACCACCTGCCTTTCTGTAATCAGGCGTTGTACCAATTCTACCAGGGCGGACGCGGCACCAGGGACGCCACGAAAACCAGGGAAGCCGTTGACATCGACGATGATTGCTCCCTGTGCGGTCACTAACAAATCAACGCCATAGAGATGCATATTGAAAACCCGCCCTATCTCCAGGGCGATGTGTCGCCAATCGGCTGGTAGTTCGTTAGCAGTCAAGGGAATGTCTTCTTTTGGTGCATCTGCTTCTAAAGGTGTGCGTCTGCGTGCGGCAAACACCTCCTGGTCGATGACCCATATTTTGATATCCCAGCCATCGCTCTGCGCGAACTCCTGGAGAATAATCGGTTCCTCTCCCCATTGTGTAGCCAGTACCTGCAATTGCTCAAGGGTATCAACCTTAGCAACCAGATCGCCACGATGGCTATAGTAACTTTTGATGATGAGCGGGAAGGAAAGCGTTGCTAGCTGCGACTGTTGCGCCAGCAAATGCGCCAGGGAGGAGAAATGTTGCGTAGAGGGCCAGGGCAGTTGTGCTTCGCGCATACGCTGAGCCATCAGCACGCGATCCTGGCAAGCCATCGATGAAGCCCAGCTATTGACTACCAGCACGCCCTGTTGTTCCAGGTACCTGGCAATCGCCAGTGCCTGTGGGGCGTGGGACTTGAGGAGATAGAGCTTGGCAAGCGGTTTCTCTTGCACCAACTGCAACGCCTCAGCGTCGCTCAGCCCTCGTACATCAAGTAGCGAGACGCTATGGGTAGCACCCAGTTCTTGTAATACCTTACCGATAACAGGATGATGCGGCGTTTCTGGATTGTCCATAATAAGGCAAATATCCATACCTTAGCTCCTTATATATGCATGTGCATATGCTTATAGAGAGAGTATTACATGACAGAGCGTAAACTACTCTGCGCCTTGTTCTCAACAGTCATGCGTGCGTTGCGTTCGATGGCGTTGGTGCGCCGTCGCATACTGCGTCTGACGCGGTGTGTACGTTGCATCTCGGCCCGTTTCGCGGTATGGAGAATATATTCTGAGACCCGCGCCACGGCACGCGGTACCATGCCGAAGCTAGGAAAATCGTTAATATCGACAACGACTAACCCTTGTGTTGTCTCAACCACATCCAGACCGTAAATGTCCAGGCCAAAAAGCTTACCGACATCCAGGGCCAGTTTACGCATCTGCGGCGTTAATGGGATCACTCGTTCGACGACTTCGTCATGCAGTGGCGATTTTTTAGCGACGGCAAAGACCTCTTTCCCAGTAACATACAGTTTCATATCAAAGCCGGTATTTTCCGCGTAGCGTTGGGCGAGAAAGAAGCTATCGTTCGCCTCGGCAATGCCCAGGTCTATCAATTCGTCGGGACTATTCAGGCGATAAATGCCTTTACACGAACTGCCATTGCTTGGTTTGACAATGATAGGGTAATCCTCAGGCGGAATTTGCGTCAGTAGGCGCGGGTGCGCGACAAAATAGGTCGGTGGAATAGGCAAGCCATGGGCCTGCGCAAAGGCTGCCGCGACCGCTTTATCGCGCACGAGTCGGATTGCCCGCGAGCTATTAATTGTCGGAATCCCCACCGCCTCTGCCGCCTCAAGAATGCTCATTCCAGGGCCATCGGCTATTGTTTTCAATACAAAGGCATCATAGCCATAGTCAATGAGCTCGGTTAAACTGATTACCATAGATTGGGGTTCTAACACGTCAACGGTGTGTCCCCATTGCAGCAGTTGATCCGCGATAACCAGGGGCATTGGCTCCCTACGATACTGTTCTTCGACAATGAAACAAAAACGCATCTAAGCTTCTCCCGCCTTTTCATACATCCTTCAATAAGGACATGAGTGAAATAATAGCATTAACGTAAGTATACGGGGATGAAAAGAAAAATACTGTTTGCCATTTCACTTTTAGAGCGTGCAATACCTATCTCTAAAGCATAGTGAGCCAGAATCGTTAAGTCCTGGCATGTGAAAAGTAATTGCTTACTGTTCGTCTGCATATATGTATGCATGGGCATAAATGTAATATTACCATATGCAACGCCTGATAGGGGGTATTTTTGCGTGCCAAAAAAATTGCGCACTGCCATGGCAGTGCGCAATTTTTTTGTTTAGGTGCGGCTCACTTCTCCTGCTCAGTTTTCTCTCCCTTTGGCACAAAGGTCACTAGAGGCAATACATCGAGCATCTCTAGATAGGATTGGGTCGCGTGTGTTACGGCGTCATTCACCGCCTGGGGAGCCTGCCGTTGTGCAACGGTCGCAACAACGGTGCGCAGTGGCCGTTCCCCCGCTGGTTGGGCGATGATCCTTGCCACGGCGTCGGCCACCTCCTGTGGATTGGGGGGCGTGGCGGCTCTGTTCTCCGCGAAAAACGGCGTCGTAAATTCATCGAGAGCGGTCTTATAGAGGGCAAAACGCTCGGTATCAGCGGCGATCTGACGCTTCGCGGAGATTGCGGTAGGAAAGGTGCCAGGCTCAATAATGGCAGCGTCGATGCCAAAGGGAGCAAGTTCATAGCGATACGACTCGGTGAGTCCCTCCAGGGCAAACTTTGTCGCTCCGTACAGTCCCAGAAAAGGAAAGGCCAGACGTCCAACAACTGAACCAATTTGCAGAAGCAAACCACTCCCTTGCCGACGCATGTGTGACAGGGCCGCACGGTTCACACGCCATACTCCGAATACATTGGTATCAAATTGCTGTTGTACTTGCTCAAGGGTGAAAGCTTCAAGTGGGCCAATATTAAGATATCCCGGCATTGTTGACCACCACGTCAAGACGACCCGTGATACCAACAATAGACTCGATTGCCTGCATCACTGAAGATTCGTCAGTGATATCAAGTTCGACGATATGCAATGCAAGTTGTTCTTGTTCCGCCAGAGCACGGAGTTCTTCTGCCGCAGGGGCATTCTTTCCTGTCGCTGCACGCATTCCCGCAAAAACGATGTATCCTTGCCATGCCAGGGTTTCAACAGTCAGACGCCCAAAGCCACTGGTACTGCCAGTGACAAGAATTGTTTGCGCCATAGGTATGCTTCCATTCTATTCTATAATTACCCCTCCAACGCCTGATCCAAATCCCCGATAATATCCTCAACGTCCTCAATACCGACGGACAAGCGGATGCAACCCTCGGTGATACCCATCTTTTTGCGGTCAGACGCGGACAACGTCCGATGCG
Source organism: Ktedonobacteraceae bacterium (assembly GCA_051004815.1). GTDB lineage: Bacteria > Chloroflexota > Ktedonobacteria > Ktedonobacterales > Ktedonobacteraceae > JBBQXY01. The sequence goes on along the minus strand of JBPCJY010000257.1, from coordinate 16,733 downwards.
ATGACATAGGAGGATAGCTCACCAGTGACCAGGCATCGCCCAGGGTGGTAGCTGGCAGACAGAGATTCAGCTTATCCATAAAGCGCATCACCGCTTGCCGCGACTGCGCCTGTAGTTCAAAGGACAGCATCCCTCCATACAGACCACGGTCAAGCAAAGCGGTCGCGAGCGCATACTGAGGATGACCGGGCAAACCGGGATAATGAACACGGGCCACGGCTGGATGTTCACTCAGGAAATGCGCCACCTGGATAGCATTGCGGCAATGGCGTTCCATACGTAATGGCAACGTCTGTAAACCGCGCTTAATCAAATGGGCCTCAAAAGGACTGAGCATAGCACCCATCAGCGTAGCACAGTTGCGCAACGCATCAAGTAATGTCTTCTTCGCGCTAACGACCACCCCAGCCGTACTATCGCCATGTCCACCCAAATATTTCGTCGCGCTATGTACCACCATGTCAAAGCCGTACACTATTGGGCGCAGCAAATATGGTGTCGTCATCGTACTATCTATAATACTCACCGCCCCTACCTTGGCGGAAGCAGCACTGATCGCCTTGAGATCAATCAGCTTCACCAGTGGATTTGAAAGCGTCTCAACATACACCACATCAGGTTGCTCCGCCCGAATAAGATCAGCCGCGTGTGGGCCGCACAAGTCAAGCAATACTACCTCGACACCCATGGGTACAAACATTTGCCGCAGTAAAGCAACGGTTGCGCCATACATATCTTGTCCCGCCACAATCTTGCACCCAGTAACCAGTCCCGCCGCCAGCAGTGCCGCGTGAATTGCCGCCATACCCGATCCAAATGTGACTGCTCCAACTCCCCCCTCGGCCTGCGTCATCACAGCTTCCAGCCCTTGCATACTTGGATTACCCTGTCGCCCATAGACATAGGCCGTCCCTTCCCCCTCGGAACCCGACCCCTTCTCAAAGGCCTGGTCCAGTGCCTCTGCATTTTGATGCAAATAGGTCGTACTGGCATAAATAGGCTGCACCGATGGCACACCTGTAAGGCCGGTAGTACGAGAGTGTTTCTCGCCATGTACAAAGAGAGTGTCGAGTGTCCAGGCTGTACCGTCTGATCGCTGCATGTGTTACCTTCCCAACCATTGCTTTTTACTACTCATCTTTTCTAAGAAAGTGTAACACAGAAACTCGAACAACCGCAAGAAACAATCGACAGAAGTTAACCAAAGAGGTATTACCCCTCGACGCCTCACCTTGCACTTGATATAATGGCCTGAAAATAACTCTAGAAATCAAATAGGAGACAACCTTGTCCTTGACAACACACGGTAATGTAATTATTGGGCAATCAGGAGGCGCGACCGCCGTTATTAATGCCAGCCTGGTTGGGGCCGTTGAGGCCGCTCTGCAAGAGACGCGCATCGGTGACATCTATGGCATGCGTCATGGCATCGAAGGGGTCTTACAGGAAGATATCCTCGACCTGCGACAACAACCCATCGCTATTTGGCAACGACTACTGCATACTCCCTCAGCCGCTCTTGGCTCTTGTCGCTATAAACTTCAGGAGGATGATCCCGCACGCGTGCTCTCCCTCTTTCGCAAATATAATATTCGCTACCTTGTCTATATAGGTGGCAACGATTCCGCCGATACCGCCCATCGCTTAGCTCAGTTTGCGCAGCAGAGCGGCTATGATTTACAGGCGATCAACGTACCCAAAACCATTGATAATGACCTGCCCTTCACCGATCATTGTCCTGGCTATGGCAGCGCGGCCCGTTTCATCGCCATGGCAACCATGGACTCGACCCTGAATACCATCGCGATACCCACACACTATCCCGTCAAAGTCATTGAGACAATGGGACGCAACGCTGGTTGGCTAGCCGCCGCTTCCGCCTTGGGCAAGCGCGACGAGATTGACCCGCCACATATCATTCTCATGCCCGAACAACCAGTACACGAGGATCGTTATCTGGCGCAAGTTGAGGAGGTTTATCGCCGTCTTGGCTATGTGATCGTCGTCGTCTCCGAGGCAGCACGCGATGAGCAAGGGCAACCCTTGGGAAGCTCGGGGCAGGTAGGAACAGATGCCTTTTCCCATCCATTGTTGAGCGGCGCGGCACAATATCTGGTAGAATTAGTGAAGAAGCACCTGCGGCTACGCGCTCGCTTTGATAAGCCCGGCGACCTGCAACGCATGGCTTCCCATAGCATCTCGACTACCGACCGCGACGAAGCGTATCTCGTAGGGCAACAGGCCATACACGCGCTCATGCATGGCGAAAGTGATAAGATGGTGACATTAGTTCGGCATGACGAACCAACCTATCATTGCACTACTGGTTTGGTAGAGCTGGCGGAGATCGCTAATGTGCAGCAACTCATGCCAGCAGACTATCTCGACGAAAGCAAGACGATGGTAACACAAGCATTCTATGACTATGCTCTGCCGTTGATCGGGGAACCCTTACCACAGCATGCCGCTTTGAAAATGACGAGGATACAAAAATGACGGCACTGAAACGCGCTCTAGTTGTCGTCCTTGACGGCGTTGGCGCGGGAGCCAACCCCGATGCCCATGCCTATGACGATGATGGTGCCAGTTCACTTGAGCACTGCGCACAGGCCGTTGGCGGCTTATCATTGCCCAACTTGGGCAGCATCGGCCTGGGAAATATCACCCCCATCCTGGGGACACCCCCTACCGACTCCGCCAGTGGAGCCTATGGGCGCATGACTGAGTCGGCAGCAGGCAAAGATAGTACCACCGGCCATTGGGAAATGATGGGCGTCGTCCTGCACAAAGCTTTGCCCACCTATCCGCATGGCTTCCCCCCGAGTGTAGTCGCAGCCTTTGAACAAGCCATTGGTCGCGCAGTCATTGGCAACCAGGTTGCCTCTGGCACCGAGATTATTAAGGAACTGGGCGAAGAACACATGCGCACTGGTCGTCCCATCATTTATACCTCCGCCGATAGCGTCTTTCAGATTGCCGCGCACCAGGATATTATTCCCCTGGCAGAACTGTATCATATGTGCCAGCTTGCGCGTAATATGCTTACAGGAGACCACGCCGTTGGACGCGTCATTGCCCGACCATTTATCGGTACGCCAGGAAACTTTAAGCGCACCGAACACCGTCGCGATTTCTCGCTCGAACCACTCGGCGTCACATTGCTCGATCTGTTAAAAGAACATGGCAAAGATGTCATCGGCATCGGGAAAATTGAAGATCTCTTCGCCGGACGTGGGCTGACCCAGCGCGATCATACTGAAACCAATAGTGCCGGTATGGCAGCAACACTGCACTACCTTGAACAAGATTTTACTGGTCTGCTCTTTGTCAATCTGGTAGAATTTGATATGCTCTGGGGACACCGCCGCGACAGTGCAGGCTACGCTCAGGCACTGCGCGAGGTAGATGCCTGGCTTGCTCACATGCAACAGGCCATGCAGTCAGGAGACGCGCTCTTCTTTACCGCCGATCATGGCGTCGATCCCACCTATCGCGGGACAGATCACACCCGCGAACAGGTGCCATTGCTGGCTTATGGCGCACCTGTGCGAGCAGGCGTCAACCTGGGCGTTCGTTCTACCTATGCCGATTTGGGTCAGACACTGGCCGAAGCTTTTGCCGTTGGACACTTGGCGGCAGGTACAAGTTTTGCACACGAGATAGGGTTCTTATGACAGAAACACAACGCAATAATCCCGCGGGACACCCGCAAGGAGGCATGCCTATACATGGTGAACGGGTCTTTCTCCGCCGCCCTACGATGGACGATGCCGCGAAAGTTTTCCATTGGGAACGCGATGACGAGGTCTGGCATTACGATCTGCACCGTCCATATTCCGACAGCATGACCGAGTTCTTGCCCATATTTGATCGCAACTACGTTCACGGCAACGGGCGACAATTCTGGTTCATCATCGATGACGAAAAGCATATTCCTATCGGCACCATCACGTATTTTAATATTGATTATCGCATTGGGCAAGTCGAAATTGGACTGGGACTGGGCGAAAAGACGCGTTGGGGAAGAGGATATGGCTCGGAAGCCATTCACACGCTGGTCCAGCACCTCTTCTCCACTACCGGACTGACGCGTATCTACGCCGAGACCGCTAAAGCGAATCATCCCGCACGCCGCGCTTTCGCTAAAGCCAACTTTGTCGAGGTCGGCCAGATCTTTGACCCCCGTAGTTCAGGCGAACCCTGGATACTTTTAGAAATTTGGAAGAAGAGGAAGCATTTAAAATGACACAATCGAATGTAACCGTTGACCCCAAGCTATTTAAGGCTTACGATATTCGCGGCATTTATGGTCAGAACCTGACCGACGAGGTCGCCTATCGTATCGGGCGTGCGGCTGCCCAGTACTTGAACGTCCCAGAGATCGCGGTAGGCCGTGACATGCGCGTCTCCTCACCACAATTAGCCGCCGCCATGATGCGCGGCATTACCGACAATGGCACCAACGCTATTGAACTGGGTATGACCACCACCGATGGCCTCTATTTCGCCGTCGGCAAGTTCAACTATGCCGCCGGTGTGATGATTACCGCCTCCCATAATCCAGGCAGAGACAACGGCATGAAATTTTGCCGCGCTCAGGCTTTTCCCGTCAGCCAGGAAACCGGCCTCGCCGATATCCGCGATCTCGCCATCAGTGGCAATTTCACCGAACCCGCCGCCAAAGGACAGATCATCAAGCACGACATCACTGATGCTTACGTTAAACACGCCCTTTCGTTCATCGATGTGAGCAAAATTCGACCGCTCAAAGTCGTGATTGACGCCGGCAATGGCATGGCTGGTATGATTATGCCGCATGTGTTTAAGCACCTGCCTTGCGAACTCGTCCCGCTCTATTTTGAGCTTGACGGCACTTTTCCCAACCATCCGGCCAGCCCAATTGAGCCAGAGAACATGGCTGATCTACAAAAGAAGGCGCGTGAAGTCCATGCCGATCTGGGTGCCGCCTTCGATGGCGATGCCGACCGCATGTTCCCCGTCGATGAACATGGCAACGTGGTCGATGGCTCTCAGGTCATCGAAGCCGTATCAAACAGCCTCCTCCACAAATTCCCCGGTTCCACCATTCTCTATAACCTGATCGTTTCCAAGAGCGTCCCTGCCCTGGTTCAATCCCTGGGCGGCAAAGCGATACGTACCCGCGTCGGACACTCGTTCATCAAAGCTGAGATGCGCAAGGATAACGGCATCTTCGGTGGCGAACACTCCGGCCATTTCTACTTCCGCGACAACTGGTTCGCCGACTCCGGCCTGATCGCCTTCTTAATCATCCTGGAACTGGTTTCGGTCGAAGGGAAACCATTCTCCGAGATTCTCAAACCCCTGGACCGTGGCGTGCGCAGTGGTGAAATCAATAGCACCGTCAATGATGCGCAAGGGAAGCTAAAAACCCTGGAAGAACACTTCAAGCAAGGCGCACAGTCCGTTGACCACCTGGATGGTCTCACGATTGACTATGGCGACTGGTGGTTTAATGTGCGCCCCTCCAATACCGAGCCTCTGCTGCGCCTCAATCTCGAAGCCAATAACCAGGCATTGATGGCACAGAAACGCGACGAACTCCTGGCCTTCATTCGTGCATAATTATCCGTAATGCGAACAAACAAACAGGCGACCTCACAAGTCGCCTGTTTGTTTGTTCACATTATGCTTCTGCTTCCTCAGCTTGCACCTTTTCTACCACCTTGCGCAACACATCGTATGGTTGTGCGCCCGACACCAGGTATTTGTTGTTGAAAACCAGCGCGGGGACGGCATCCAGCCCATATTGCTGTGCCAGCTCGATATCAGCCGACACTTCCGCGTCATACTCGGAACTGTGCAACACGTCCTCGATATGCTCAGTTGGCAGACCAACCTCTTGCACAATCTCTTTGAGCACGTCTGGTTTATCAATCGCTCGGCCTTGCAGCCAGTAAGCATCCTGGATCGCCTTATGACCCTCCTCGCCTTTACCCTGGGCCTCGAAAAATTTCTCCAGAATCAGTGAAGGACGGCTATCAATCTCAAAGGGGCCAGGCTTCAATTCAAGACCAAGTTCCTGCCGCACTCGGTCGGCAAAGTGGGGACGTGAGGCCTCTATCCTGGCGCGATACTCAGGTGGCATCGGTGGAGAACCAGCGGGACGCAGTTGGAACGAACGCCACGTAATGGCGAGATCATAGGTTTCTTGAAGCTTCTCCAAACTGGAGGCTACTAAAAAACAGAACGGTCAAACAAAGTCAGACCAGACATCAATCTGTACAGGCATAGAATTATGCTCCTTTCTCATACTTCATATACTATAGCACGATTCGAGAAGAGGCATTTATTCATCCTTTCCGTCAGTTTGCTCTGGTTCTGCTTCAAAAATTTCTTCGACTGGCATCTGGAAGAGGCGGGCAATCTTGAAAGCCAAGGGCAGACTCGGATCGTATTTGCCCGTTTCCAGTGCATTGACTGTCTGTCGCGACACATCCAGGCGTTCGGCAAGGCCTGCTTGTGACCAGTTGCGCATCGCTCTGAGGACTTTCAGCTTGTTCTTCATCGGTATCTCCATGAAGCAATTGCCACACCTATACCCCAGAGCGCGATCATCAACGGAAAGACGAAAAGCCAGCTAATATGTGGAAACCCAACATTTTCCAAGAAACCATAGCTGAACGTAAGAATGCTCGTCCCGCCGAAGCCGAAAGCCAGTCCCTCAAATTGAATGCGCCGTTGCAGTTCATCTATCCGCCCCACAAAGCGCATATAAGCGATCATAGCGAAAATCGCCGGAATAACCGGAGCCAGTGCCAATGGAATACGCCACCACGCTGAGTTTGGGCTAATGTTGATCAATGTAATCGAAACTATCAAAACGATCACATAGGCAACCATCGCCGTCCCAAATTCCTTCATGTACAACCTACTTGCTGATTTGCTCATAATTCGTCACTTCTTTCCTTGCTATTGACCCTATAAAACTGAGTACAGCTTATTTCTGCTAAGCGAACTTGTCTTGATGTCAAGCTCACTTGTCATAGTATAAAGCATGATTTCACGTTTGTCAAGGGTGCTTGTCCTTTTGTCAAGGAAAGTTACTATATGGCGGTACAACAGAACGTATTATCAAATAGTCATGTTAATAGATGAGGTCCAAGCGAGCATTTATAAGTGGACAAGGCTAGAAAGGTGATTGAAAGAAGGATAAAGATGTTTATGCATCTTTTACTCTTCACTTGACCGGCGTTAAGGGAAAATGAAGTATCCGCTTCTACATCTTTTCTATATGAATACGCTCATATATTCCGTTCTGCTAGCCAACTGTTCGCCTTGTTTCTTAGATGTACGGACATGTTATCAAAATTTCCAGCAGAGTCTTTTATACACGCATTGGTATTTTGTATTTTGTCATGGCAAAAATTTGCAACTTTTGTATCAGTTGGAGTAAATGCTGGACAACAAATATAATAATGATATAATAAGCTGCATTAGCAAATCATCAAATATCAAGGAAACATAACGTGAAATTTTCTAAGATTCACCTTGAGAACTGGCGGAACTTCACTCGTGTAGATGTTCCACTTCAACAACGTATGTTCCTTGTAGGGCCAAATGCTTCCGGTAAATCAAATTTATTGGATATCTTTCGTTTCTTACGTGATCTTGTGCGGATTGGGGGAGGTCTTGAAAAAGCTGTAGCAGACCGTGGAGGAGTTTCACGTTTACGAAGTTTAGCTGCGCGTCGTTACCCCGATATCGTTATAGATGTTCAAATTGAAAATGGAGATGACATAGATTGGCGCTATCGCATTGGAATAGTACAGGATAATAATTCCAGAACATACCTGAAGGAGGAGCAAGTCTGGAAGTCTAACAGGCTAATTCTCAGTCGTCCTGATGAACAAGATAAAAATGACAAGGAACTTTTACGTCAAACTCACTTAGAACAAATTAATTCAAATCGTGACTTTCGGGAAATAGCGGATTTTTTTAATACTATCCGTTACTATCATATTGTGCCTCAACTCATTCGTGATCCAGAACGTTCAGTAGGGCGAAAGTTTGATCCCTTTGGAGGCGATTTCCTTGAACAAATAGCAGATTCACCAAAGAGAACCCAGGAGTCTCGTTTACGCCGAATACAAGACGCGCTCCGAGTTGCAGTACCCCAGCTTGAGGAACTTACTCAGTACAAAGATAACCGTGGTGTTCCCCATCTAAAGGCGAAGTATGACCATTGGCGAAGCAAAGGCGCATGGCAAACAGAGGCAGATTTTTCTGATGGCACTCTGCGACTTATGGGATTACTCTGGGCTTTACTCGATGGAAATGGGCCTTTGATTCTGGAAGAACCAGAGCTTTCTTTACACGCTGAGGTAGCCAGACATATTCCAGAGATGATGGCCTCTATTCAAAAAGGACAAAGAAAACAGGCACGTCAAATCCTGGTAAGCACACATAGCAGTGATCTTTTAAGCGGTCCAGGTATTGGACCTGATGAAGTACTTCTGTTACGCCCTAACAGTGATGGAACAAAAGTAGATGTAGGTGCACATGTCACAGAAATAAAACCACTGTTAGATGCTGGCATTCCTATTGGAGAAGCGATTATGCCACATACACGTCCACCGAGGGCAGGACAACTCTCATTTTTTGGAGAATAGTGGGGTATACATTTGTAATGATGCCGGTTAACATTCTTGTGGAAGGGGTAACTGATGAGCCAGTGGCTAAAAAATTGCTCAAGCATGTTGGTTTAGACGTTGGTAAGGTATATGGTAGAAGAGGTAAAGCTCATCTTCTAGAACGTTCAGTTCTCTATAATAAAGCAGCGCATTTTGAACCATGGTTTGTATTAGTTGACTTAGATCAGGACGCTCAATGTCCTTCTCAGGCAATATTAGGTTGGATGCCACAACCTTCCCGAGGAATGCGCTTTCGGGTTGTTGTTCGCTCTATTGAAGCATGGCTTCTGGCTGATAGGGAGAATATGGCGCGATTTTTATCCGTGAATCTGTCAAAAATACCTCCTCAAATCGATGTTGATCCTGATCCAAAGCGAACTTTGATTAATATCGCACGAACCAGTCGAAAGGGAAGTATTCGCGAAGATATTGTGCCTCAACAAAGTAGTGGTGCCAGAGTTGGCCCTCTTTATGTTGCACGATTAACGGATTTTGTGGAAAACTACTGGGAACCCGCTAAGGGCGCAGGACAATCCGAAAGTCTTCGTCGTTGTATAAGTGCTTTATCCACTTTAACTTCTTTTGGCAACTAGATTTTTTAGAACAATGGGCCACAATATTTGTCAGGAGGCAGGGCAGGCAGCCTTGCTATCTCAGCCACGAGGTCTTCAATCTTGCCCTCATTCAACAACGCACATGCGGAGGTGGTCCAGGCTGCCTTCTAGGGACTTCCTCGTTCAAAGGCGACATGAGCCACCTTCCACACATGTTCATGCGCATGCCAGATAGCGACGATTTGCACGGCATGAGGTAAGTGTTCGGCGACTACGCCCCAGATCCACACTGCACCATCACCCAACACCACAATTTGCCGGACCCGCTCCACGCCACAGGGCCAGGCAAGTGCATAGAGCGTGTGGCCGAAGGTTTCTGCCAGTGCTCGCCGGGCGACATAGCGGATCGGGTCGAGCTGATCCACATACATATCCGGACAAAAATTCCCAGTAGAGTCATACATGTGATATACTCTGTAGAGGAAATGTGATCCGGTTCCTGAAAAGTGCAATGAGGAAAAACAACGACGAAAGCGAGAGGCATAATGTCACAACAACAAAAACTCATCCAATTACCGTTGGTTAGCATGCTCCTTCTCTGCTTGCTCGCCGGTGTGTACCTGTTTGCGGCGAAGCGTTTTCCGAAACGCGAATCTTCCTCCTCAATCGAGAAGCATTCGCTGGATACGCCTTCCGCTGAGGCCCTCAAGTATTGGACGGCGGACAAAATGCGCAAGGCCAAACCTGTCGATCTACCGAATGTCAAAGTCCCTGATCAAAAGAAACGGCAACCGCGCCGTCCTCGTGTCTAGTCCGCACCCTTCTTGATGAAAGCGAGAGGTCTGATGCCACAACAGTTGAAACTCAACCAATTACCCCTGGTTGGCAGAATTCTTCTTTACGTGCTTGCTGGTGTGTACCTGGTGTACATGGTCGCATTGGGGAATTTTCTGTACACGTCGGTATCAGCTCTTTCGCAACCAATCATTGAGCATCCGGTGAATACGAACCCCAACCTCGTCGTCCAGCATTGGACAGTGCCTAATATGCTCAATGCCACCGCTGCCGATCAGCAAATCAGCAATGCCTCCGCTCTTACACAGGTGAACATCGACACCAACAAAGGAAACCAGCAACAGGGGCAGCCTCCCAGCAATGGAGAACCTTCTTACCCTCTCTCGACCGTTGGGAAAGTCTTTTTTTCCAATAGTGCTGGACAAGACTTTGTCTGCTCCGGTACTGCCGTCGCCAGCCTCAACCATAGCACTGTTGATACTGCTGGTCACTGCCTCTACTGGAGCGGCGGCTGGGTGAAGAACGTGATCTTCTGCCCTCTCTATGATAATGGCAATACACCGTATGGCTGCTGGGCCGCCCGTGATTTAGAGGTTCCTTCCGACTGGATAAATGCCAAGCCAAATGACTTTCATCATGACTTTGGCATGGCCATCGTTGCCCCTAATAGCCAGGGCGACTTGACCGACGCGGTAGGTGGTGCCGGTTGGGCCTATAATCAGGCGGTTAATCAGCCCTTCTACGCTTATGGCTATCCTGCAGGCTATCCTTTCGACGGTCAGACCAGAAAGACTTGTGAGGCTCCTTCCGGCAAAAGCTGGCAGCACGGGGGCGGCACTGTTGTCTCCATCCCCTGCGATATGACCGGTGGCTCCAGCGGTGGCCCCTGGTTCATTAAGAGCAACGGCAACTTCTACCTCAATGGACATAACGACTTCATCAGTAGTATGATGCCCAAGCACATGTTCTCGCCTTACTATGACGATACCTGGTACGCTCTTTACAACAAGGCCCAGCATACGTAAGTATTCATGACAGAAACTATTCATATTTGGAGTGGAGAAGCGGAATTGTATGCTGATGTCCGCCCTGCCCCGCCATCTATTCTCTTAGATATCTGTACGCAATTGATACATACGCCATATCCTACCCTGGTCGTGGATCTTGGAAGTGGGACTGGTCTTTCAACAGTGTTTTGGGCCAAGCGGGCGCAACAGGTCATTGGTATTGAACCAAATGCAGACATGCGTTTGCAAGCAATGCAGCGTGCAGCGACTTCCCCTCAAACGGAACATGTGCAATACCAGGATGGACTTTCCACGCAGACTGGATTGCCACCTGAAAGTGTCGATATTGTGACCTGTTCTCAGTCACTCCACTGGATGGAACCTGAACCGACGTTTGCCGAAGTAACGCGCATTCTGAGACCGGGCGGACTTTTCGCTGCCTATGACTACGATTGGCCTCCGACTGTGTACTGGGAAGTGGAGCAAGCGTATCATGAAGTCATTGCACGTTATCGGAAGATCAGAGCTGAGCGAGAAGTTGATCGCGGAGTAAAATCCTGGTCAAAGGACAAACATCTCACAAGGATGCAGGATAGCGGACGCTTCCGCTACATGAAAGAACTTGTCGTGCATCACATGGAAAAGGGCAATGCGGAGCGCTTCATTGGACTCACGTTGAGTTATGGTATTGCTCGTTACCTGAAGCAAGGCTATCTCACGGAGCAAGAGGTCGGCCTTGACCACTTGAAACGTGTTGCTCAAAATGTGATAGGACTAGAACCTATTCCCTGGTATTTCAGCTATCGCGTGCGAATTGGGATCAAATGAGCGGTATATGGTGCCGCTGTGCTCTTTCAACGCTTCTACCACCACACCTGGAACAGACTTGCGTAACCTCCTTGAGGATAAGAGACGTAAAACACGCAAGCGCATCGCTCAGCAAAAACAGGTGGAGGACAAAGGGCAAGATACGCTATTTTGATTTTTCCGAACCCGGCAAAATCAAAATTGATGGTTAGATACGGCAACGAGTATGAGGGAGAATGTCAGAACCTTAGCCTTGACCCCAACTTTGCTAGTGCCTACAACAATAAAGGACTTGCGCTCGATAAACTTGGAAGAACCAGAGAAGCACAACAGGTCTACAATAAAGCTAAACAGCTTAGAGGTGAAACGTGAAAAATACCAGGAGACAAACTACCACAAAGCAAAATCTCGCCGAGCCGCTTGAAACGCCACACAAACGTAAATGTTCAGAGAATATTCTACGCGCCGCTTTGCTGCCTGGATCGTGTCAGAGAATGTCCTCGTAAACATCGTCAAAGGGGAAGCTCACGCCGATGCTGGTGAGTTCTACCAGGTCGCTGGGCAGGTAGTGGAACTGCCGCCAGAAATTGCCCTCGCGGCGGTGGACTTCAATCGCTCGGTACTCGCTGCCGACGAGGACATACTCCTGTAGCGAGGGCAGCTTCTTGTACGCTTTAAACTTCGCGTCGCGATCTCGCTTCTCGGTGGCCGGGGAGAGTACCTCGATGATCACAGTGGGCGTCGACGGCAGTCGAGTCTCGCCGCAGGCGACGGTTATGTCAGGATAGCTATAGTTTCCCTGTACCATTTTCATCGGGCCATCGCTGGAGTAGGCCATACACCCAGATCCGCGCAGTTGTGGCTTGATCAGCGCTCCGATACTGAGACAGAGTGCCGCGTGGGCCAGAGAACCGCCAGCCATATCGAGAATGTCGGCGTCGCCTCCATACGCACTGGAGGCAGGACGCAGCATCGTCACGATGCCATCAATGCGTTCGTATTTTGCATCCGAGGATGCATCCAGGGCAAGGTATTGCTCCTCGGTCATATACACGCCTTCATTGGTAAAGGCTAATCTATCGTCTGCCATACGCGCCTCCTTTCCTCTCCCTACTATACACCATACATGGCAATTGCATCATATCGCGTATTCCCATTCCCTACCTCTGCCGGAGCAAGGGATCGCGGCGAGAAGCGGCGCGTTGACGGCGACCACCATCATATATTGGCGTGTGACCAGGGCAATGATGACGTCTGCAATGGTAATAATGATGACGACGATGAGCAGCAGGCGCTGGTCTGAAAACACACAAACCAACACCTTGCCAATACTAGAGCACCCATGGTACTATCATCCTTGGCACAACAATTCAACACCATCTAGTAGACAGGGAAGGTAGGCATACCATTGACTTCTGCGGACCATACCACACAACCAACAACATCTACTGCCTCAACTGAGGCTGACTCCTTATCCATCGCGGACTTAGCCCAGACACTAAGTCGGGAACTTAGCTTGAACAGTGGGCAAATTGCTCGCACTATCGCGCTTTTGGATGAAGGCAATACCATCCCCTTTATTTCTCGCTACCGTAAAGAGGTAACGGGCAGCCTGGACGAAGTACAAATCCAGGCTATAGCCGACCGCGCCGCCGCTCTACGCGCCTTGCATGATCGTAAAAACGACGTTCTGCGTTTGATCGAAGGCCAGGGAAAACTGACGCCAGAGCTGACCACTTCTATTACCAGCGCAACCACATTGCAAGAGGTGGAAGACCTCTATCTCCCCTATCGCGCCAAACGCAAAACTCGTGCCAGCGTCGCCCGTGAAAAAGGGCTGGCACCATTAGCCGATCTCATTTTGCAGCAACTCGAACTGCGCGGCGATCACGATACCATCCTGGAACAACAGGCCCAGAGTTTCTTGAATGCCGAAAAGGGCGTGGATACTAGCCTGGAAGCCTACGCGGGAGCCTGTGATATCGTCGCGGAAGTAATTGCTGAAGATGCCAATGTACGTGGTAGTGTACGCTCCTCGTTCTTCAAGCGGTCCACCCTCAGCGCAAAGGTCGCCGACCCCGACAAAGTCGCGGAGAAAGACCCGAACGGCGTCTATCAACTCTACTATGATTTCAATGAAAACATCACAAAGCTGGTACCGCATCGTGTGCTGGCCCTCAATCGTGCGGAACGAGAAGATGTCTTACGCGTGGGCGTCTCGATGGCCTATGAACAGGCTCAACCCGATATCACCCAGCAGTATCCCGTCAAAGCCACATCCCCATTTGCCCAGCACCTCGCGAACGCTATGGAAGATGGCTACAAACGCCTGCTCGCGCCCGCCATGGAGCGCGAAGTTCGTGCGGAATTGACCCGTCAGGCCGAAGAACATGCCATCAATATATTTGCCGCAAATTTGCGCAACCTCTTATTGCAACCGCCCCTGCGCGGCAAAAAAGTCCTGGGCATTGACCCCGGCTTTCGCACTGGTTGCAAACTGACCATTGTAGACGAAACGGGTAAGTTCATCGAATCTGATACAATGTATCTCTTCCAGTCAGATAAGGCGCAGCAGACCCTCCGTAAGCTACTGACACAACACAATATCACAGTCATCTCCATTGGTAATGGCACAGCATCCCGCGAGACCGAGCAGGTCATTGCCAGCCTCATCCGCGAGCTTGAGCAGGAAACTGGCAAGACCGGGCAAATCGGCTATGTCATCGTCAACGAGGCTGGGGCCTCCGTCTATTCCGCTTCGGAGGCCGCTCGCCAGGAATTTCCTACGCTCGATGTCACGCAGCGCGGCACCATCTCCATTGCTCGTCGCCTGCAAGACCCGCTAGCGGAACTCGTCAAAATCGACCCCAAAGCGGTCGGCGTTGGCCTCTACCAACACGATGTAGATCAGAAAGAACTGGCGGATATGCTTGATCGCGTCGTAGTATCTTGCGTCAACTTTGCCGGTGTCGAGGTCAATTCCGCCTCTGCCGCACTCCTCAAGCATGTTTCAGGCGTCAATAACCGCGTTGCCAATGCCATCGTCAAATATCGTGAAGAGCACGGCCCGTTCAAGTCGCGCAGCGAACTGCAAAAAGTCTCCGGCTTAGGCCCGGCAACCTTTGTGCAAGCCGCCGGTTTCTTGCGCGTAGCAAATGGCGTGGAACCACTCGATAACACATTCATTCATCCGGAGAGCTACGCGGCTACTCGCGCACTCCTGGATATGCTCCCCTCCGACGGCGCAAGCAACACCACAAAACCAGCCGAACGCATCGCCCAGTTTCGACAACGCATCAAGCTGCAACACAGCCTGGGACGCAGCAACCGCAATCGCTCCACCAATGCCAATGGCGATAGCGAACAAGCCGCCTGGCAAGAGATTGCCAAAAAGATCGGCGTAGGTCTACCTACCCTGAACGACATCTTGGAGAACCTGGAAAAGCCCGGCTTGGACCCACGCGAAGCACTACCAGCCCCCCTCTTGCGCCACGACGTTTTAAAAATAGAGGACTTGCAAACCGGCATGATCTTGCAGGGCACCGTGCGCAACGTGGTAGACTTTGGAGCCTTTATAGATATAGGCGTCAAGCAGGATGGCCTTGTCCACGTCTCCGAGCTTGCCGACCGCTTCGTCAAAGACCCATTGACGGTCGTCGCTGTTGGCCAGGTCGTGCAAGTGCGCGTCCTCAAAATCGATACCCAACGAGGGCGCGTACAGCTCAGTATGCGCGGAATTCCCAAATAGCTCCTCTCCTACTTCACTAAAGCTGGCACCTCTGGCTCTACTCGTTCCGTGAGGTAGTGTTGTAAGCGTTCCTCGCCTCGTGGGCTGACGAGGAACGTGACGACATCTCCAGGTTCGATGACCGTCCCGCCACGAGGGAAGAGCATCTCACCCTCCCGGCGGATGGAAACCACGAGGCACTCGGCAGGTAAGTGGGTTTCTCGCAAGGGACGCTTTGCTAGCTGCATCCCTGGTTCGACAGTGGCTTCCGGCATCACCATCCCTTCAACCAGTCCTCGCATGCGCCGCGAGTCTTTGAGCAGTGTCTCACGATAGACGCGCACGATATCTGCCGATGTCAGAACCCCTATAACAGGTTGACTACCAGCGATCGCCTCAACATCCACAATAGACATCCATCTCACCCTGTGGCGCGTCAGTTCTTCAAGGGCCTCGTCCAACGTATCATCGGGATACCTCACCAGCACATCACGCGTCATCAACTCTTCTACACGATGCTTATCTCGCTCCTCAAGCGGAACTTTTTGAAGCAGTTCTTGCTTCTCAAGAGAGCAAGATACGAGAAGTTTTGCCCATCCTTTTGTGCTATACTGTTCCTTTGTACATAGCCAGGAGCGGAGACACGAAGGCACCAGAACAAAGACGTTCTATAATCGCCAGATAAAGCCTGGGAGAAAGATCCGACTGACACTATTCTAGCGACATGAGAGGGAGCATACATGAGCATGGTTCAAGAGTATATCGAGCTTCGTGGCACCCGCGAGAACAATCTCAAGGATGTTTCGCTGAGGCTGCCCAAGCGCAAAATCACCATTTTTACCGGCGTGTCTGGTTCGGGGAAGTCATCGGTGGTATTTGATACCATTGCCAATGAAGCGCAGCGGCTGTTGTTCGAGCATTTTAGCATGTTCATTCGCAACTTCCTGCCACGCTATCCTCAACCAGACGCCGATGCGATTGAAAACCTGAGCATGGCGGTGATTGTTGATCAGAAACGTCTGGGCGGGGGATCGCAATCGACGATGGGCACGGTGACTGACATCGCGTCTGTGTTGCGCCTGCTCTTTTCGCGGATCGGTAAACCCTACGTGGGCTCTGCAAATGCGTTTTCCTTCAACGATCCCCAGGGCATGTGTCTGGAGTGTAATGG
>JBPCJY010000256.1:0-57648 GCA_051004815.1 Ktedonobacteraceae bacterium | reverse complement strand
CGTCTTTCTCATACTGTACAGTATAGCACATTTTTAGATAGATTGCAAGTGTTACCTAAAAACAACAGTGTGCCTTATATCCCCATGTCTCTGCGCCAGGGGGCTTACGGCACCTATGCTAAAAAGGCACCTTCCAGGTGAGCTTCAAAGAGATTCGCGCCTTGTAACTGCACGGCGGCCATGGCTCGCTGCCTGGCTGCCGTGTCGGCACGTTCAGTCTCAGTGAGTCCGGCATGTATGCGCGACAGAGGTAAGGCATGCAGGTCAACTCCGATGAGATTAGCCCCACGAAGATCGAGACCAATACGCAAGTGTTGCATGGGGTTATGCCATTCTACCAGGCCACGTCCACCTTGATGCGTTGCGAGAAGCCATTCAATGTCGGCGCGAGCAAGCCTGGTTTCCTTAAAAGGGTAGATGCCCTGTTTGATATCGGGTACAACGCGAAGACATTCAGCTAGAAAGGTCTTCTGCTTTTCCGTAATTTCTGCCTCAGTGCGCCAGAGGTATCCCTGCTGTTGCCAGTCTACCAACCAGCTTTTATGGTCTTCTTCTGTTGGCTGGTTGGTAGACTGGAAAGAAGGAACAGGAACATCACTTTCTTGGTCGAGCATATCTTCTCTATCTCTCTATCCGGGCAAGGTCCCATTTAACGCACGGTCCATATTGTAACAGGCACTGATCAGCGAAAGATGGGTAAACGCCTGGGGAAAGTTTCCTAATGCCTCCCCGGTGGACCCGATTTCTTCAGCATACAAACCGACGTGGTTGGCGTAAGTGAACATCTTCTCTAGCACCAAACGCGCTTCTTCAAGACGACCAGCACGGGCCATGGCTTCAACCAACCAGAAACTACAGATACTAAAGGTGCCCTCCTGTCCTCCAAAGCCATCGTCCGCCGCCAGGGCGGGAATGTAGCGGTACACATGCGAGTCACTGGTCAACTCCTTTTGTATACGGTCGATGGTGGATAACATGCGAGGGTCGGTAGGACCGGTAAACCTGGTGAGAACCAGCAGTAGCGCACTGGCATCGACTGCATCGCTTCCATAGTATTGCACAAAACTTCCCGCCTTCTCATTCCACCCACGCTGCATGACCTCTTCGTAGATTTGTGAGCTGATTTTTTCCCACTCGTGAAGGGGAGCAGGCAGACCTCGATGTCGTGCGATCCGCAAAGCGCGGTCGAAGGCAACCCAACTCATGACGCGTGAGTGGACGAATTGCTGCTGCCCACCACGGACCTCCCAGATACCTTCATCGGTTTCTTGCCAGTGCTGACTCAGCCAATCAAGGAGGCGCCGCAAGTTCCACCAGAGATCATAGGAGATGTCTTTATGGCGATCAAAGATGAAGATCGAATCCAGCAGTTCGCCGTAGACATCAAGCTGCTGTTGTTTGTAGGCACCATTGCCTATACGTACTGGTCCACTCTTGCGGTAACCTTCCAGGTGAGCGAGAGTGATCTCTGTCAAGTCGTGTCCGCCATCAATAGTGAACATAGGCTGGAGCGAACCGTTTTCCGCCAACTCGTGACAACGGGCATCAAGCCAGGCCATGAATGCCTTGGCTTCCTCCATGAAGCCAAGAATAAGCAAGCTGTAGATAGTAAATGCGGCATCACGTAACCAGGTATAACGGTAATCCCAGTTGCGAGCACCACCTATGGTTTCGGGCAGGCTCGTAGTTGGGGCAGCGATGATTGCACCTGTGGGGGCATAGGTTAGCAGTTTTAGGACCAGGGCTGAGCGATGCACCATTTCACGCCACCGTCCCTGGTACTTGCATTTTGAAAGCCAGTTTTGCCAGTAGCGTTTCGTTTCGAGAAACTGATCTTCGTAATAGCGGGACGAGTGATGGTGGGGACGCACATCCTTGTTACGCGCACTTTCAAGCTGGAAATATGCCGTTTGTCCTTGCCGCAAGGTAAAGGTGGCACGTACGCCTCCCTTGCCATCCTCCTCTAGTGGCACTGCTGACGACAATGCGATACAGAGGGTCTCGCTGATAAAGACCGCTCCATCTTCCGATAGGTAAACCTCGTGCTGGTCGCGTGCATAATTGAAGGCAGGGCGGCACAGCAACTCGAAAGAAAGCGAGCCGCGCACCACCTGAACAGAGCGCACGAGGTGATGCTGATGTGCAGCACTTCGCACTTGCTTGATAGGCATAAAATCGATGACCTCGCCCACGCCATCAACTGTTAGAAAGCGTGTGATGAGAATATTGGTATCTGGTAGGTAGAGCTGTTTGCGTTCGATCCCTGGCGCGTCAGGCGGAGAGATGCGAAAGGAGCCGCCCTTTTCAGTGTCGAGCAGGGCGCCAAAAACACTTGGAGCATCAAACCTGGGAATGCAGCACCAATCAATTGAGCCATTCTTACCAACTAACGCGACGGTGTGCAAATTACCAATAATGGCGTAATCCTCAATGGGCAAGTATCCCTTTGAGCTACGGGACGGGTTCTCTGTTCGTTCTTGCGACATGTATTTTCCCTCAGAATATGTATTCAAACACTATAAAGTTGGTCGCAAAATTGCGCGAGCGGGTGCGCCATCACACCCCGTTATCCGTAATGGCAAGCAAATCAGCTCATACGTTCCCGGCTCTACACTTGAAAGGTTGAGGCCCTCGATGATCCAGATACTTGCCGAAAGTAGGGCATGGTGCGTCTCGACTCCATCCTTGAAGAACCCACCAACGGAGAGATAATCAACGCCAACCGCCTGTATCTGCTGCGCGGCAAGATATTGCGCCGCCTCATGAGAAATATAGACAAAATCTTTCACGAAATCATCGGTTTGCCAACAGCGTGTAGAGTTCCTCGTCTTGAAAAGAATCCGCTCGCCGCGCTGAATCTGATGCGGGCGCAACTCATCGGGCTTAATCGACTCGCTATCCTGAATCTCGATCACGCGTGCCAGGCCAATCGTGGCAGTCAAAGGCATAGTATCGATGCCCTTGCCAGCTGGGAAAAAGTGAACGGGGGCATCCATGTGCGTTCCAGTGTGCGCTCCCAGGGAGAGCTTTGAGACGTTCGCGGTGTCGCCACGGTCGATATCCTCCATGCGTTCAATCAAAACGGGTGGATTATCTGGCCAATGCGCCATGCCCGTGTGCAGTGGAACCGATATATCTATCCAATCTTCTGCCATTATTGATTTCTCCTTACTTGGTGGGACTTTTCCTGTTGGTATACGAAACAAAAGCGTATATTCCATTATACTTCTTGCTGAGGTGAAGTTGTAAGGACAAGGAAGAGGTTGACAAACATTCAATCGTTGATGTATTCTCGAAGCAGTACAAACAGAACTCTCATGCAGGACATCAGCAATGTGACTGATGAGATTTTGTTGTGGTTGTATGAGAACAGCGGAAACGCCGCTTTTTACGCTCATAAGGTTGTAGAGCAGAAAAGGGAAAAGGAATGTTGGCAACACCAGGTAGCATATGCAGCATCAAATGCGCTGGTCAAGATGGCGTTAAAAATAAGCCCTTCCCTGTATCTGTTCCAATGGTATGCGTAAGTGTAGCCGCTATAGTAACTGTTGTAAGTATTTCTTGTGTTGAAACCGGTGCCTCAGCACTGGTTTTTTTATGTGCATTGTTGCTTTTTGCACTCCTTCTTACTAGCCTCACCCTTATCGGCCTTACCAGACTGACCGGGCTACAGAATCTGGTAGGGCATACGACGGGGCTAGCCACAAACACGCGTAGGAAGGGCAAAATAGGGGCAACGCGTTGACCCAACCCAATGTAGGTTTCCTATAGAGAACCTTCCACGTACTGAAAGGTTCTCTATTTTATTGTGCATTTATAGGTATCATGGCATTTGTCATAGGGTATGGCATTGATAGCAACGCAGCGAAAGCGCGATGCTGTACCTCATCAACCATTACAACAAGGGGTGTTACATGCTGAAAGAAGTGGTTTCTCGCACACGAGTACATGGCGGTATGCAAAAGGGAACAGTTACTAAGTATCAACCCTTTCCGCCCATCGATTTGCCGGATCGCCAATGGCCGTCCCATACGATTACGACCACACCTACGTGGTGCAGTGTTGATCTGCGCGATGGCAACCAGGCATTGCCAATTCCAATGGGACTCAAGGAAAAAATGGAGATGTTCCAACTCCTGATCGATATCGGCTTCAAAGAGATCGAGGTTGGCTTCCCTGCATCCTCTCAGATCGAATTTGACTTTGTGCGCTTGCTTATTGAGGAGCAGCGCATCCCCGATGATGTCACTATTCAGGTACTCGTGCAGGCTCGTGATGAGTTAATTACACGTACTTTTGAGTCGCTGCATGGGGCCAAGAAGGCGATTGTCCATCTCTATAATTCGACTTCGCCCCTCCAGCGGCGGATCGTTTTCGGATTGGAGAAGCCAGAGATCATTCAAATTGCCACACGCGGTGCGAAACTTGTGAAAGAGTTGGTACCAACGCTCCCTGAAACGCAGATCACCTTCGAGTATTCGCCCGAAAGCTTTTCGTCAACCGAAGTAGATTTCGCGCTGGAGATATGCGAAGCTGTGGTTGACGTGTGGCAGCCAACGGTTGAGGACAAGATTATCCTGAACCTTCCGGTCACTGTTGAAGTCGCGACACCCAATCACCATGCCGACCAGATCGAATGGTTCTGTCGGCACCTGCGCAACCGCGAGACAGCCATCATCAGCCTGCACACTCACAATGATCGCGGAACGGGGGTCGCCTGTACAGAGTTGGGCTTGCTGGCCGGAGCGGAGCGCGTTGAGGGGACACTTTTTGGGAATGGCGAACGTACTGGCAACGTGGATATAGTCACCGTGGCACTCAATATGTATGTGCAGGGCATTGATCCTGGCCTGGATTTTAGCGATTTGAGTGCTATCCAGGCCGTTACAGAGAAATGTACGCGACTTGAGGTGCCGCTTCGCCATCCATACGCAGGTGAACTGGTCTTTACCGCGTTCTCCGGCTCACATCAAGATGCGATCAATAAAGGTATGACGGCGCAGGACATCACTTCCGATGCGTTGTGGCAGGTGCCTTATCTGCCCATCGACCCAAAGGATATTGGTCGTTCGTATGAGGCAATTATTCGCATTAACTCGCAGTCAGGGAAGGGTGGCGTGGCCTATGTGATGGAGACGGAGTTCGGCTACCAATTGCCCAAGGCTATGCATGTTGAACTGGGCAGGATCATCAAAACTATTGCTGATGAATGCGGCGAGGAACTTGCGGGTACGCAGATATTCCAAGCCTTCGAGCAGGAGTATCTACAGCGCAATGAGCCTTTTGCGTTCGAGTCGTTCCATGTAGAGGAGATAGTGCAGCCAGATGGCTCAAAGGTCTTTCCTTGTGTTGCCCGCATCTCCGTTGATGGTATTGTGCGCGAACTGCATGGGCGTGGAAACGGCCCCATTGATGCATTTGTGCAGGCACTGAACCAGGGCGATGTCGCCGATATTAAGGTGCTCTCCTATACAGAGCATGCGCTTGAGGCAGGTGCAAAAGCACAGGCTATCGCTTATATCCAGATTCAAGTGCCTTCTGGCAGCACGTTCTTTGGTGCAGCGACAGATACGAATATCGAGCTTGCCGCAGTGAAAGCGGTACTCAGTGCGCTCAATCGCTCACAACAATAGTGCGGATGATGTGAAGAGGCAATGGGAATGCCCGTGGTGGACGCCATGTATGTTGCGTCCACCACGGGCATTCCCATTGAAATGCATTCTCCACAAAGGATATTGTTAGCTTATTCGTCAGAAGCCTATTCCTATTCGCCTAAATGGGGAGCGTCACCCTCACTTAGAGCGGCTTGATTCTCTCACGATCAGTTCAGGCTGGTACACGATGTGCTTGTGCTGGTGGGAGGTGGGATTATTTGCCTCGTCGAGAAGAAGCTCTGCGGCGGCGCGGCCAAGCTCGTATTTGGGTTGCCGAATTGATGTGAGCGGCGTCGAAAGGACACTCGCGAACTCGACATCGTCGTAGCCTACCAGAGCCATATCTCCGGGAATGGAGATCCCACGCTTGATCAAACCGCGCATTAAGCCAAGTGCCAGCAGATCATTCGCACAAAAAACAGCGGTTGGTTTTATGCTGCCACCAAGTAGTTTCTCCACACACTCCTCACCCTCTCTGGCACTTTGTGCATGAGTGGTGATATCGACAATGGCGTGATCGGGATCAAAGCCAGCCGTTTTCACCGCCCGTATCACTCCGCGTCGCCGATCAGCGATCTGGCGGATACTGAGTGGGCCATGTACAAACCCAATGCAGCGGTGTCCTTCTTCAAGGAGGTGTCCGGCAGCAATTTCGCCTCCTCGAACGTCA
Organism: Ktedonobacteraceae bacterium; assembly: GCA_051004815.1. GTDB lineage: Bacteria > Chloroflexota > Ktedonobacteria > Ktedonobacterales > Ktedonobacteraceae > JBBQXY01. Next base: position 51,324 of record JBPCJY010000256.1, on the reverse strand, counting down.
TCTACAGAGACGGAGCAAAGATCCTTGCTCCGGCTCGGACGATCTAGTAAGACTACGGCGATACCGCGCTGTCGAAATCGTTGCAAGTAACCGGCATCGTTCTGCACCGGAGTAATAAGTACCCCCAGAGCACGTTGTTCTTCAAGGACGTACAGGTAATGATTTTCCTTCTCGACAGAATCGTCGGAATTGCACAAGATAACCACGTATCCAGCCTGATTGGCGAGGTCCTCGACGCCGCGAGCAACTTCTGTGAAAAAGGGGTTGGCCACATCAAGCACTATCAACCCAATATGCTGGCTTCTGCCGGCACGTAACTGGCGTGCCGAGCCGTTGCGTACAAAGCCAATCTCCTCAATGGCTGACTTGACACGTTCCCGCGTCTCTTCAGCTACAATTTCAGGCCGATTGAGCACGTTCGAAACGGTTCCCAACGAAACACCAGCACGCTTCGCCACCTCGCGGATACTTAACTTTGAACTCATGTATATACACTTCCTGATCTCCTCAATCAACGTGAGGCCAACTCTTTCGGTGATACATTTCTGCGTCGTTGGGCACTGGAACAACGGTGAAAGATGTACCGACTGAAACTCGTGTTTATAGTATGTCACACCTACTATATGTTACTGGCGAAAATCTCTTGACAATGCGAAAATTCGCATGTATACTTGCTCTTGTTGAAACGTTTCAAGAGGAAGTCGAATAGACTCTCCGAATGCGACAACCTATTTTTTCTGCTGACAACGCGACAGGCCTTTTTCTTTGCCCGATATTGAAACGATTCAATCCACTGGTAATTGTACTGTATCAGGGTTTAACCCGTCAAGTTTGTCCATGAGAAGGAAGACATTTGAAGAGAAGAGGTCCCGTGAGCGGACGTGAGAGAGGTCCTGGCTGTCATTCGGAGTGCAGCGAAGAATCTCTGTTCGGCCAGCAGAGAGATTCTTCGCTGCACCCAGAATGACAGCCCTTCTCTCCAAATATCTGATGAGAAGGGGAAAGAACGTGACGAATCCTCCCGAACCCATCGTTGAACTCAGTGGGATTGTCAAAAACTTTGGTGGTGTGCAAGCCCTGCGTGGAGTGGATTTGCGTCTGTTCCCTGGAGAAGTGCATGCCCTGGTAGGCGAGAATGGTGCGGGCAAGAGCACGTTGGTAAAAATCCTGGCAGGTATTCACAGGCCGGACACGGGAGTGCTGGAAGTTGGTGGCGAGGTGGTAGAACTGCGCTCGCCTACCCATGCCCAAGCTCTGGGCATCGCTGTTGTCCAGCAGGAGCCAATGCTTTTCCCAGACCTGGATGTTGCCGAGAATGTCTTCATGGGACGCCACCCGCGTGATCGCTTCGGGCGCATTGACTGGAAGCGCATGTACCGGGAAGTCGATCAACTGCTTGCACCCCTGGATGTTTCGCTCAGTTCTCATACACCAGTACAAGGACTCTCCATTGCGGAACAACAGCTGGTCGAGATCGCCAAAGCTCTCTCCCTACAGGCACGCGTCCTGATACTCGATGAACCAACTGCGGCCCTCTCGTCGCATGAGGTCGATGAATTATTTATCATTGTGAAGCGACTGCGCGAGCGCGACGTGGCTGTACTCTTCGTGAGCCACCGCCTGGACGAGATTTTCGCAATCGGAGATCGATTGACCGTCTTCCGCGACGGCAGACATATCATTACGGCCCCAGTCAGCGAGATGAATACTGAAGAGATCATCAAGCACATGGTTGGGCGCGAACTCTCCAACCTCTACCCCAAAGGCGAAGCCAAGATTGGGGAGGTCGTGCTAGAGGTACGTCAGCTCACACGGCCTGGCGTTTTTGCCGATGTAAGCTTCCAGCTGCGCAAGGGTGAGATTCTGGGTTTCGCGGGCCTTGTGGGGGCTGGGCGCACAGAGGTAGCACGGGTGCTCTTTGGCATTGATAGGGCGGAAAGCGGGGAGATCTGGCTCAAAGGCAAGAAGGTGCGTATCCGCTCGCCACAGCACGCGATGGATTACGGCATTGCCTATGTGCCTGAAGATCGTCACCAGCAGGGACTGGTCATGAACTTCAGTATCGCGTCCAACGTCACCTTGCCTATTCTGCAACAAGTTTCGCGCCTGGGGCTGCTTGACCCGCGCCGTGAGCAGAAGATCGCAGGCGAGTATTCCAGCCAGCTGCACATTCGTTCAGCGGGCGTGGAACAGTTGGTTAATGCCCTTTCCGGTGGAAATCAGCAGAAAGTGGTGTTGGGGAAATGGCTGGCGACTAACCCGTCGGTGCTGATCCTGGATGAGCCAACGCGCGGTATTGATGTGGGAGCCAAGGCCGAAGTTCACCGCATTATTTCAGAGCTAGCCACCAGTGGTCTAGCCATCATTTTAATCTCCAGCGAGCTTCCAGAGGTGCTTGCCATGGCCGACCGGGTGATGGTGCTCCACGAGGGACATGTTACCGGTACATTCACCCGCTCCGAGGCGACTCAGGAGCGGGTGATGTTCGCCGCTACAGGACAGAAAAGGTGATGAGTATGACCACCACAAGTTCAGAAGTGGAGTCTGCAAAGCAGCGCAGCCAGATAGGCCAGGCGCGTCTGCTGGGCCTGGTCAGCCGAGTGCGTGAACTGGGCTTGCTGATTGTCTTGCTGCTTTTAATTCTCATCGTCAGCGTCCAGGCACCGCGTTTTCTGAGCATCGACAATTTCGTGCAGATTTTGCTCTCGGTCGCCATTCTTGCAATTGTGGCCATTGGAGAGACGCTGGTGGTGTTGACGCGCAACGTGGACCTGTCGGTGGGTTCGATAGTAGGCCTCACTGCCTTTATCACAGCCTATTTCTTCAAGGAGCTTCCCCAGAGCAATCTACTACTGGGTATCCTGCTAGGTTGTGCGCTGGGGCTGGGGCTGGGAATGGTCAACGGACTGATCGTCTCATTCGGGCGTGTCCCGGCAATTGTCGCCACACTGGGTACCCTCTACGCCTACCGGGGCCTGGTTTTTATTTTCGCTTCCAATACGACCTCCCAGATCAATGCCTCCGATGTGCCAAGCAGTTACCTGGCACTGACCACGACCCAGATCTTTGGTATTCCAACTCTCATTCTTATTGCCGTGGTTATCGCGGTCATCGTCGGATATTTTCTGCATGCCTCGCATATCGGACGTCAGCTTTACGCGGTCGGTAGCAATCCTGAAGCGGCGACCATGATTGGTATTCGCCGGGAGTGGCTTGTTTTCGCGGCCTTCGCCGCGTCCGGGCTGCTCTGCGGGCTCGCAGGAGTACTCTGGGGAGCTCGCTTTGCCACCGTAGACGCGACCAATGCCACGGGCCTGGAATTGGCGGTCATCGCGGCGGTCGTCGTAGGTGGGGTCAATATCTTTGGTGGATCGGGTACCATCCTGGGTGCGATGCTGGGTGCGATTGTACTGGGTACGTTGGAAAATGCGTTAAACATTCTGAACGTTTCCCAGTTCTGGTTGCAGGCACTTTATGGCGCAGCTATTATCGGTGCGGTGGTACTCGATGCCTTTATCACCCGCTGGGTGCAGCGAGCCATCCTCTCCAGGAGGAAGAAAGCATGAAAAGATTCAAATCGCTCCTGATTACCTGGGATGCCCTGCTGGTGCTCCTGCTCCTGGTCGGCGTAGTGATAGGCAGTGTTCTCTCGCCTTATTTCCTGAGCAGCTTTAATCTTGAGTATGCGCTCCCCAGTAACATTATGGAAATAGCCATCATGGCTCTGCCGATGACGCTGATCATTATCGCAGGTGAGATCGATCTGTCTGTCGCATCACTACTGGGTCTCACCAGCGTTGTTCTGGGCCTTCTCTGGCAGAGCGGGCATCCCATGTGGCTGGCGATAGGAGTGGCACTGTTGGTTGGGCTTGTGGCGGGCTGCCTCAACGGCTTGCTCGTCACCGGACTCGGCTTACCCTCACTGGTCGTCACGATTGGCACGCTGGCACTCTATCGCGGTTTGGCCTATGTCGTTCTGGGCGATCAAGCGGTCAGTAGCTTTCCCACTGCTTTTACCAATCTGGGGTTTGGGACTATCCCAGGTACAGAGCTTCCCTGGTCGGGTCTGATCTTTGCCATTCTGGTAGTAATTTTCGTGGTGGTTTTGCATTTTAGCCGCTGGGGCAGGCAACTCTACGCCATGGGCAATAACAAAGAGGCGGCGCGTTTTGCCGGGATCAATGTGGGCAGGGTGAAGCTCGTGCTGTTCATACTCTCCGGGGTGATCGCGGCACTTGCCGGAGTGATTTTTACCGCACGCTTTTCCAGTGCGCGGCCAGACAATGCCGTGGGGTTTGAACTCTACGTCGTGACGGTGGTCTTGCTGGGCGGTGTCAACATCTTTGGCGGTCGTGGCTCGTTGCTGGGCGTAGTGCTGGCCATTTTTATTGTCGCTGTTTTACAGAACGTGATGGGACTGGTGAATATCAGTGGAGATATCCAGAGTCTCGCTATCGGCTTGTTGTTGATCCTCTCTGTGCTGGGACCAAACCTTGCCCGGCGCATTCAAGTCGTTATCGCCCGTCGGCGTCTTGCCGTGGGAAGTTCAAAGCAAGTGTAAAGGAGGAGACAGTGAAAAGGCTGTTTCAAACAATGGTACCCGGTTTTCTCGTTTTTGTGCTGCTACTGCTGGCGGCCTGCGGGGGCGGCGGTACTACCAGTACCGGAAGCGGTACTCCTACGAGCGGTAGCGGTAATGGTAGTAGCCTCAACATCGTATTCTTGCCCAAGCAGATCAACAACCCGTATTTCGACACGGCAGCCTCGGGTGGAAAGCTCGCCGCCAAAGACCTGAGCGGACAATTCAAGCAGGTTGGCCCATCCGCGGCCAACGCAGCTGCACAAGTGCCGTTCATCACGTCCCTCACCCAGCAGCATGTCGGTGCCATCGTCATCTCAGGCGATGATCCCAATGCCGTCGCACCGTCTTTGAAGCAGGCCATGGCGCAGGGGGTCAAGGTCGTGAGTTTCGACGCCGATGTGGCACCCGATGCACGCAACGTGTTTATCAACCAGGCCAATAGTGAGCAGATTGGCCGTAGTGAGGTGGATTTGCTGGCCCAGCAGATCAATAGTACCGGCCAGATTGCCGTGCTTTCGGCAGCCAGTACGGCAGCGAACCAGAACACCTGGATTGGTTTCATGAAGGATGAGCTGGCAACGAAGTATCCCAAAATGCAGTTGGTCAAGGTCGCCTATGGGAATGACGATGACCAGACCAGCTTTAACCAGACGCTGGCCCTACTACTGCAGTACCCGAACCTGAAAGGGATTATTTCCCCAACCACCGTGGGCATCGCCGCGGCGGCTCGTGCGCTCGAGTCGGTGCATCAAGGCGGCAAGGTAGCCTTGACGGGTCTCGGTACGCCGAATCAGCTGCGTCAGTACGTCAAGGATGGCACGATCAAGGGCTTTGAGTTGTGGGACCCCGGCAACCTGGGCTACCTGGCCTATTATGTCGCGGCCCTGCTGGTTGAAGGCAAGATCAAGGGGAACGTCGGCGAGACGTTCACGGCTGGCAAGCTGGGTAGCTTTACCATTGGTGCCAGTAACGCGGTGCTGCTTGGCCCACCAACGGTGTTTAATAGTGCAAACATCGACCAGTTCAACTTCTAGGCTGGTTCACCATTTTAGCGGGAGGCGTGTAGGGAAGGCTACTTCTCTGCATGTCCTCTCACATGGAGGAAACAAACCTTTCCCGTCATAAGAAACCAGCAATAGTCAGGCAAGGTGAGTACGTGAGTTCAGAAATCGAAAATAGCTTGCAAGAGCGAGGTGTCACTATCGCCAGCGTTATCGCGGCCATTCAACACTTCCGAGTTGAGACTCCTTCGTGGGGATATGGCAATTCCGGGACGCGCTTCAAAGTGTTTCCCTGGCCGGGAGCGGCACGCAATTTGCACGAAAAGCTGGAAGACGCTGCCATAGTACAGAAAGTCACGGGTATTTGCCCTAGTGTAGCCATCCATATCCCCTGGGATAGGGTGGATAACTGGCAAGAGGCTAGAGATCATGCCGCGCATGTGGGCCTGCGTCTGGGTGCCGTGAACCCGAATCTCTTCCAGGACAACGAATACCGCTTTGGTAGTCTCTGCCATCCCGATGCAACGATCCGTCGGCAGGCTATCGAGCATATGCTGGAGTGCGTGGAGATCGCTCGTGTGATTGGCTCCGATACGATCAGCCTCTGGCTGGCCGACGGCACAAACTATCCTGGCCAGGACGATATACGCGCACGCCGCCATCGTCTGATCGAGGCCCTGAGTGAGGTCTATGCTGCTCTTGGCAACGACCTGCGCCTGCTGATCGAGTACAAATTCTTTGAGCCGGCTTTCTACCATACCGATCTCTCTGATTGGGGTACAGCCTATACCTTGGCCACAAAATTGGGGCCACAGGCGTTGGTTCTGGTCGATACAGGTCACCATCCCCAGGGCACCAATCTGGCGCAAATCGTCTCCGTTTTACTCGACGAAGAGCGTCTGGGTGGTTTTCACTTCAATGATCGCAAATATGCAGATGACGATTTAATCGTTGGTTCGCTCCATCCTTTTGAGCTTTTCCTGGTCTTCAACGAACTGATCGCGATAGACGAGCAAAAAGCCAACCTGCGCATCGACTACATGATTGACCAGTCGCACAATATTGAGCCGAAGATTGAAGCCATGATTCAGTCCGTACTGAATATTCAAAGTGCTCATGCGAAAGCACTGCTGGTAGACCGTAGCCGACTTGCCGCTGCCCAGCAAGCGGGGGATGCGCTGGAAGCTTATCGCATGCTGCGTGATGCCTTCGAGACTGATGTGCGTCCACTGCTTGCGCGTGCGCGAGTTGAAATGGGGCTGGACCCGGACCCCATTGCTGCATTCCGCGGCAGCGGATATGCCAGGAGGGTCGCGCAGGAGCGCGGAAGTGCCTCGGCGGCCAGTGGTTATCCAGATGCCTAAACCAGCCCTCCAGTGCCGATTCGGGCGGCGGAGAAGGTTCATTTCGAGTACGAAGGATTCATTGCTATGACAAATAGCCCTACACCAACGACGCTGGCGCAACTGGTCGCACGCTCACGCATGCTGGGAGCTGATCGCTCGATCTGCAACTGGGGAGGTGGCAACACCTCTGCCAAGTCCGACGAGATTGATTTTCGCGGTCGTCCGGCGCATGTCCTGTGGGTCAAAGGCTCCGGCTCGGATTTGGCGACCGTCACGGAAGCATCGTTTACTGGATTATTTCTGGACGATGTGCTTCCCCTGCTAGCACGTGAACGGATGAGCGACACCGAGATGGTGGACTACCTTGCGCATTGCTTCTCTGAACCAGGTCGTCCGCGCCCCTCCATCGAGACCCTTTTGCATGGATTCCTGCCGTTCGCACATATCGATCACACGCATGCCGATGCGACGAATTACTTCGCCTGCGCAGCGAATGGCGAGGCACAGGCGCGGGACTGCTTCGGTGATGATCTGATCTGGATTCCGTATCGTCGGCCTGGCTTTGGGCTGGCACGCGAGGTCGCGCTGGCGGTACGAGCCAAACCGGACGCAAAACTCGTCATTCTGGCGAAACATGGCCTCATCACCTGGGGTGAGAGCGACGAGGACTGCTACACCTCAACTCTGGCGATCATCTCGCGGACACGCGAGTATGTGGAGTCCCGCATTGCTCGTGCTGATCGGTCGGCTTTTGGTGGTACACATGTCTCCCCGCTCCTAGCCAATGAGCGGCGTGCTATCGCGGCACAAGTTGCGCCCATTTTGCGCGGACTAGTCTCGACAGAAAAGCGGCAGATATTGCGCTTTGAAGATGGAGACGATGTGTTAGCCTTTGCGAGCAGCCAGGATGCTCCGCGCCTGACGACAATCGGTGCGGCCTGCCCCGATCACCTGGTTCATACCAAGCCATGGCCGTTGCTCGTCGATTGGACGCCGAACGAGGACAGCAAGTCGCTCGTCGCGTCCTTGCGAGAAGGTGTGGCGGCGTATGTAGCGAAGTACCGCCGCTATTTGGAAACAAACGAGCAGCAAAATCTTGACCCTGATGCCGCCATGCCAGTCTATCGTGCGAGCGATGCCGTGTCTGATCCACACCCGCGCGTGATTCTTATTCCTGGCGTGGGTATGTTCACGACTGGCAAAGACGCTGCTATGGCTGATGTCTCCGCCCAACTTTACCACCGTGCCATTGCCGTAATGCGTGGAGCGGAGGCCTGTGGTGGCTTTATCTCACTCAGCGATGCCGAGAGCTACGCCGTTGAATACTGGCCGCTCGAGCAATACAAACTCAAAATGGCCCCCCCTGAGCGTGAGTTTGCACGGCATGTCGTGCTGGTCACAGGCGCGGCAGGCGGAATCGGCTCCGCAACCTGTCGTCGCATCGCACAGGACGGTGGGCATATCATCGCCACCGACATTGACCTCGCCGGTGTAGAGCAACTGGCGGCGTACCTCAATCAGCACTTCGGAGCAGGACGTGCGATAGCCGTCATGATGGACGTAACCAACGAAGAGAGTGTGCGAGCAGCCTTCGAGCAAACGGCCCTTGCCTTCGGTGGCATTGATGTCATCGTAAACAACGCCGGACTCGCCTCCAGTGCGCCGATTACTGAGACGAGTCTGGCGGAGTGGAACAAGAACTGGAACGTGCTGGCCACCGGCTACTTCCTGGTGGCTCGCGAGGGCTTCCGGCTCATGCAGGCGCAGCATCGTGGAGGCAACCTGGTCTTCATCGCCAGCAAAAACGCATTGGTGGCAGGTAAAAACGCCACCGCGTATTCGACGGCCAAGGCTGCCGAAGCGCATCTGGCGCGTTGCTTGGCGGAAGAGGGCGGCCAGTTCGGCATTCGCGTCAACACCGTCAATCCCGATGCGGTGCTGGCTGGTTCGCGCATCTGGGACAGCACCTGGCGTGAAGCGCGTGCTGCGACCTATGGTGTAGCCCCCGACCAGTTGGAAGAGGTATATCGCAAGCGCACGACGCTGGGGGTCAATATTCTCCCGGAGGATATCGCCGAGGCGGTGGCGTTCTTCGCGTCGCCGACTCGCTCTAGCAAGAGTACTGGCAATATCCTCAATGTCGATGGTGGGGTCGCGGCTGCGTATCCACGCTAAGGGAATGTGTTATGAAGACTCGCACGATGGCGGCAGTCGATCTGGGTGCCAGCAGTGGGCGCGTACTACTGGCACGCTTCGATGGGCTGGGGATCAGCCTGGAAGAGATCCACCGTTTTCCTAACCGGCCAGTGACCCTGCGTGGGCATCGCTTCTGGAATATCCTGGGCCTGTGGGACGAAACGCTGACCGGACTGCGCAAAGCACGCTTGCTCGCGGGGACGCTGGACAGTATCGGCGTGGATACCTGGGGGGTTGATTACGGTCTGGTGGACGCTCGCGGTTTCCCGCTGGGGAACCCCTTCCAGTATCGCGATCACCGCACGGACGGCGTGATGGAGCAGGTGTTTGCACGCGTTCCTCGCGAGGTTCTCTACCAGCGCACAGGCATCCAATTGCAACCCTTTAATACCCTCTTCCAGCTCTACGCGCACGAACACATGCAGCCAGGGGAATTAGCCCATGCACATCGCCTGTTCCTCATGCCCGATCTGCTGCACAGCTGGCTCTGTGGGTCGCAAACGTCCGAGCGCACCAATGCGACCACGACGCAGTGCTGGGACTCAATCTCGGAAGCATGGATTACAGATCTGCTCGATCAATTAGGCATACCCACCGCCCTGCTGCCAACTGTGGTTGAGGCGGGAACGGAGCTTGGCAAGGTCTTACCGGAATGGCGGAGCGACCTTGGAATGGCACGGGTGGTTGCACCTGCGACGCACGATACTGGTTCGGCGATTGCGGCCACGCCAGTGACACTGGCAGGCGGCTGGGGCTATATCAGCTCTGGCACCTGGTCGCTGGTGGGCGTCGAACTCCCGCGTCCAATCATAACACCAGAGGCTTTCGCCGCCAATTTCACGAATGAGGGTGGGATCTTCGGCACGACTCGCTTTCTCAAGAACGTGATGGGGCTGTGGCTCCTACAGGAATGCCAACGACAATGGACGCACGATGGTCATAGCATGGATTATGACACGTTGCTGGCCGATGTGGATGGTGTCACGCCATTCACCGCCCTCATCGATCCAGATGATGTGTACTTCCTGGCACCGGAGAATATGCCGGATGCGATCAACACGTACCTTGTAGAGCACGGGCAGACACCACTCCAGACATCAGCGGCCTTCGTGCGTTGCATCATGGAAAGCCTGGTGTTGCGCTACTGTGAGGTGTTTCATCAAATCAAGGAGCTTACAGGCACCGTGCTCAACGGGGTGCATGTTCTGGGTGGTGGCGCACGCAACGCACGGCTCAACCAGTGGCTGGCCGATGCGCTTAGTGTCCCGGTCATTGCCGGACCATATGAGGCAACAGCCCTGGGAAACGCGCTGATGCAGCTGGTGGGGCTGGGCGAACTGCACAGCCTGGCAGAGGTGCGTGCCACTGCACAGAACACGCAGACACAGGTCTACTCGCCCCGTGACACCAGACGCGAAGCCTGGAACGAGGCCGGGCAGTACCTGAGCGCGATGGCATCCTCGCGTGTTCGTTGAAAAGATCAGTCGATACGAGCGGAAAGAGAGCCACACAACGTAAGCCCAATCTTACGGGACGGCTATTTTAATAATGGTACGGCCTCTGACTCCCCCTTTGAGAATGGTTGCCAATGCTCGAGGGAGTTCCTCGAATGGGGCTTCGTGTCCGACGAGATCGAGAAGGTGCTTTGGCTTATAATCTCTGGCGAGGTGTTCCCAGATCGTGCGACGCAACGCCATTGGGCAGTTGACCGAATCGATGCCCAACAGGTTAACACCGCGTAAGATGAAGGGGAAGACCGTCGTGTTGACATTCGTTCCACCGGTGTTGCCACAGGAGGCGATTGAACCGCCATAGCTAGTAGTACGGAGAAGATAGGCTAGCGTAGCTCCTCCAACGGCATCAACACAGCCAGCCCAGCGATCTTTATCCAGCGGGCGGTTGCTCTCCGCGCTCGTCTCCTCACGAGGCAGGATATCATCCGCGCCCAATGCTTTGAGGTAGTCATGCTCCGACTGCTGGCCCGTACTCGCGGCCACAGTGTAGCCCAAGTTTTTGAGGATACTGATAGCAATGCTTCCCAGTCCTCCGGTTGCGCCAGTGACCAACACTGGACCATGCTGCGGGGTAAGGCCGTTGTGCTCCAGTTTATGGACCGAAAGGGCTGCTGTGAAGCCAGCCGTACCTAGGGCCATAGCCTCTTTAAGCGTCAGACCAGAAGGCAATGGTACCACCCACTCGGCCTTGACACGAGCATATTCGCTGAACCCGCCATAGTGGGAGACACCGAGTGCATAGCTGGTAACGATCACTTCGTCACCGGGTTTAAAGCTTGCTTCACTGGATTCGACCACTACTCCCGCTAGATCGATACCGGGGACAAAAGGATAGTTGCGTACAATTTTGCCTTCTGGAATGGAGGCCAGACCATCCTTATAATTAACGCTTGAGTAGGCTACCTTGACCAGAACCTCACCCTGTGGCAGGTCAGAATGCGTTACATCTTTGAAGGCAGCTGTGAAGTCGGCTTCTTTTTTATCGACTACAAAGGCTTTGAATGTTGCTGACATATTTCTTATGCTCCTCTTTGAACTTTATTATAGTTTACAATCGGGACAACATGGTTTCGTGGAGGCAATCGGCTGGTGGCGGCGATAAATCGCGCCCTACAGTGTGCCTCTATTGCAAATACCTCTCGAACCAGCCGAGGATGTGTTGTAGACGCTCCTGGCGTAACTTGGGATGGCCGCCACGCGAGAGACCGTGGCTCTGGCCCTCGAAGCGCACGAAGAGTACCTCGCGCCCCAGGTACTTCAATGTGGCAAACAGTTGTTCGGCTTGCTCAATGTTGCAGCGCAAATCTTGTTCACTGTGAATGATGAGTAGAGGGGTGTGTATATTCTGCACGTAGTGAATTGGCGACATATGCATGTAACGCTCCAGGTTTTCCCAGGGCGTTGTCTCCAGTTCATCGTCGGCAAACACCCAGCCAAAGTCGCTACTGCCGAAATCTGATGCCAGGTTGACGACAGAGCGGTCAGTGACCGCCGCTTTGAAACGATCAGAATGGCCGATCAACCAGTTGGTCATGAAACCGCCGTAACTTCCGCCGGTAACACCTATGCGCCGCTCATCTATGTAACCTCTTTGCAGCAGAGCATCAACACCCGCCATAATATCTAGCGAGTCTTTCTCGCCCCAGGCACCACGAACCGCCAGCGCAAAGTCATAGCCATAGCCACAGCTACCGCGTGGGTTGGTGTAGAACACAACATAGCCAGCCGCAGTCAACAACTGCATCTCGTGGAAGAAGCCATAGCCATATTGCGTGTGAGGGCCACCATGAATCTCCACTACTAAAATATATCGTAGCATATTATCTGGTCAGTTGCCTACAAACGTTCATCCTTTAACCTTTACCAAGTTGACACTATCCCTTATACTGCGTGTAGACTCACAAAAGTGTAGCATCTGCTGTAGAGGTATAATACAGCGAGAAAAAAGGGGGTCATAGGTTGCCTGACCTGCTGCACATTAGAATGGAAAGGGTTAAGAACACATATATGGCATTTGATGAAGAGAACAGCGCGAGTTCTCCTTCCTTGCTTTTGCACTCCTCTCAGATCTTTAACTGGCAAACAGCACTCTTTCAAGTAGCCCACGATGCCTTTGTTGTACATGACGATAGCGGTCGCGTGCTTTTTTGGAATCCGGGGGCGACCATGCTCTATGGCTGGTCTGAACAGGAAGCGCTTAGGCAACCCCTGGACACCCTGCTGGGTACGCAGTTCTCTTCCTCGCGGGTAGAAATTGAACATACCCTGCGTGAGAAAGGCATCTGGGAAGGTGAACTGGAACAAAGCAGGCGTGATGGAACCCCGCTTATTGTCGCCAGTCGTTGGATTCTCCTGGAGAAGTCACAGAACGCGTCTATGACAGTTTTAGAGGTCAATCGCGATATCACCGACCTCAAGCGTACGTTGCAGCATCTGCGCTTCCTGACCGAGGCCAGTAAACTGCTCGTTTCTTCGCTCAATTATAAGGAAGTGCTTGTGCAGGTTGCCCAGCGTGCCGTTCCAATGGTAGCCGATTGGTGCCGTGTAGACCTCCTCAAAGAGGATGGGACGTTGTATCCCTTGATCATCACGCATGTCGATCCAGAGAAAGTGGCGTGGGCGTATCAACTCAGCGAAGTGACGCCGTATGATCCTGATGCACCTACCGGAGTCGCGGCTGTCATACGCACCAAGTCATCTGAGTTCTTCCCTTCTATTCCCGATGATCTTCTGGCTGCAGCCGCGAAAGACGAACAAGAACTGGCACTGATACGCTCCATCGGTCTTTCCTCAGCCATTACCGTCCCCTTGGTAGTACAGGAGCAAGGGATAGGGGCTATCACACTCGTGACAACCGAGACGAAGCGTCATTATACGCCGACCGATCTCGCTATGGCGGAGGAGTTGGCGAGTCGCGCCTCCCTCGCCATGGAAAACGCCCGTATCTACCAGCACCTGCAAGATTTCAGCGCGAATCTAGAGACGATGGTGATCGAGCGAACAGTAGCCTTGACAGAGTCAACGGAGACATTGCGCCAGCTCAATAGCGAGCTACAGCACAGTAATCAAGAGCTGCAAGATTTTGCCTATGTCGCCTCCCATGACTTGCAAGAACCGTTACGAAAAATACAGGCCTTCGGCAATCTCTTAGAAGAGGAGTACGGGCCTACGCTGGGCGAAGGTAAGACCTACCTCGATCGAATGCGCAACGCCGCTTCACGTATGCAGGTACTGATCAACGATCTCCTGCTGTTCTCGCGTGTCACCTCAAAGGCATTGCCGTTTTCTCAAGTAGATCTGACGATAACCGCACACGAGGTGGTTATAGATCTAGAAGTGCTTGTGCAGGCAACCAAGGGAACGGTAGAGATCGACGAGCTTCCCACTATCGAGGCCGATCCACTACAGATGCGCCAGTTGCTACAAAATCTGATCGGCAATGCGCTGAAGTTTCACCAGCCCGGCACTCCGCCGGTTGTTCACGTTGCTGCTCAAATGCGCGTCAATGCTCGCACCGCTGAAGAGCAGTGCCTTCTCACGGTCAAGGATAACGGTATTGGCTTTGATGAAAAATATCTAGATCGCATCTTCGTTGTTTTTCAACGATTGCATGGACGGACTGAATACGAAGGGACAGGTATTGGATTAGCCGTTGTGCGCAAAATTGTCGAACGGCACGGCGGGACGATTACCGCGCAGAGCGCGGCTGGGCAGGGTGCCACATTTTTGGTGACGCTGCCAGTGCATCAGAAATCAACAGAAGGAATGAATTCATGACAACAAAAACTCCCATTGTAATTTTGATGGCAGATGATGATGAAGATGATATTTTGCTGACGCAAAAGGCACTGCACCAGGGAAAACTGCTCAATAAGCTCTATTGTGTGCAAGATGGCGAAGCACTCCTGGACTACCTGTTTCGTCGGGGGGCCTACACGAACGCGGAGAACGCACCACGTCCTGGCGTCATTCTCCTCGATTTGAATATGCCGAAAAAGGATGGGCGCGAGGCTCTCAAAGAGATCAAAGCTCACCCCGCTGTGAAAGATATTCCCATTGTCGTCTTTACCACCTCGAAAGCAGAGGAGGACATCTATCGATCCTATAAGTTGGGCGTCAACTCGTTTATTACCAAGCCAGTGACATTTGAACGGCTCGTTGAAGTCATGCAAGTGCTGGGCAAATATTGGTTCGAGATCGTCACGCTACCTTCTGAGGAGAACAAAGGTGCCTATAAAGACGCAACAAACGGTCGTCCTTCTCGTTGAGGACGACGAGGAAGATTATATTCTGCTGAAGAAGGTGCTGGCAAAAGTCCCTCATACTCGCTACACGGTCATTTGGGAACAGCGGTTCGAGGAAGGTCTCGTCCATATGCAGAGAGAGGATCATGATCTTTGTCTGGTAGATTATCAACTGGGGGCCAACAGTGGTATCGATCTACTGAAAGAGGCCAGACGACGCGGCTACAATCGCCCAATTATTGTATTGACGGGCGCGAGTGGGGAAGATATCGACATCCAGGCACTACAGTCCGGTGCGGATGACTACATTACCAAGGATTTGCTACAAGGTGAATTGTTGCATCGCCTGATACGCTACGCTATCGAACGTAGGAAAGCAGAACAAGAGCGCGAGCGTTTAGTGCGCGAGCAACTTGTCAGGGACGAACAAGAGGCGAGAAGAAACGAGTTTACCAGTATGGTTGTTCACGAACTCAAAACGCCCCTGAGTAGTTTGAAAGGGTATTCACAACTGCTTGGCAGACGGTGTGAACGAGCGAAAGATGAGCAGGGAATGCAGTTGGCGACCAGAATGGATCAGCAAGTCAATCGACTGACCGGTCTCGTGGATGATTTGCTGGATATCAATCGCATAGAAGGTGGGAAGCTCCAACTGCGCGAGAGCGCGTTCGCGTTCGATGAATTAGTGGAAGAAGTGGTGACAGACATCCAACTCACGACGGAACAGCATACTATTGCGAGAGAGGGCTTAACGCCTACAACGGTGTGGGGTGATCGAGAGCGAATTGGGCAGGTTTTGACGAATCTACTGACCAATGCCATTAAGTATGCGCCAGCATCGGAGACGATCCTGGTCAAACTTACCTGCGATGCCCATACAGTCACTACCTGCGTGCAGGACCACGGCCCTGGCATTCCTAAAGAGTTTCAGGAACGCGTATTTGAGGCATTTTACCAGATTGAGGGGCAAAGTCACAGTTCTCCGTCAGGACTCGGATTGGGCCTGGCAATAGTGGCAGATCTTGTTGCACGCCATCAAGGCCGGATATGGGTAGAAAGCGAAGAAGGAAAGGGGGCCACCTTTTGTTTCACCTTACCAATCGCTCCACCGCAAGCAAATCAAGTACCTCCACATCAAGGTAGTATAGCCATAGCTAAGAATTGAGTTAAAGAATTCTTAGACTCCGACTCCTGCATGCACATTGACTGACCATTTTCTCTATGCTAATATAAACATAGACGAGCGCGTTCAGATCAGCAAGAAGTAGGTTGTATGGTTACTTCCACCTTGTACTGTGCCAGATGCGGCGCAGCAAATCAGCGACAGGCGCGGCTCTGCTTCGCTTGCGGTACCTCTTTGCTTGATACTTCTTCACCGATGGAAACTCCGCTGAATGCATTGCCTCATACTGGGATAGGAGAGCTGCCCGCGAATCATGTGCTGAAGCAGAGGTATCGTATTCACTCGTTGGTGGGTCAGGGTGGGATGGGCGCGGTTTACAAGGCAGAGGATACAAAGTTTGGCAACCGGTTCATGGCGATAAAGGAAATGAGGCTGGCCGCTCTCAGCTCTGAGGAAGCCAGTCAGGCCGTCGCTGCATTCCAAGGGGAGGCGCACCTGCTGGCTGGCTTGATGCATCCGAACATTCCACGTATTTACGATCATTTCAGCGAAGACGGACGCTGGTACCTGCTCATGGATTTCATCGAGGGGCCTACGTTAGAGGAGTATCTGACCAGCAGTGAGCAAGGATATCTGCCGCTTGAGGAAGTTATTGATATTGGGATACAACTGTGTACCGCGCTGGATTACCTGCACACCCGACAGCCGCCGATCATCTTTCGCGACCTCAAACCGGCCAATATCATCAGAACATCTAATGGGCAACTCGCTTTGATTGATTTCGGTATTGCCCGTCACTTTAAGCTGGGACAACTCAGAGACACTATTCCCTTTGGGTCAGTAGGCTATGCCGCTCCAGAACAATATGGCAGAGTGCAGACATCGCCGCGTGCGGATATCTATAGCCTGGGTGCTACCCTCCATCAACTGCTCTCAGGACACAGCCCCACCCTCAACCCGTTTCGCTTTGCCCCTCTTCTGCCTATTATTCAACGCGTGCCTGCTGAACTTGAGGCATTGATTTCGCAGATGGTTGACCTGGATGAGAACAAGAGGCCAGCCAGCGTGGCCATCATCCAGCAGCAATTGCAGCGAATCACTGCTCGACAACCAACCGCTCAGATAGAGACGGTACGGCTGGAGTTACAAGCTGGGCTGCCACCATCGCTTACTACCCGCAGACTCCCTCCGATGGGTACGACCCTGGTCACCTATCATGGTCACAAGGACCGAGTACTCGGTCTCGGCTGGTCGCCCGACGGGAAATATATCGCCTCCGCGAGCGCGGATAAAACGGTACACGTCTGGGATGCAGTAAGCGCGAACAGTGTGATGAGTTATCCTGGACACTCGGCGTGGGTCAAGGCGATCATATGGTCGCCTGACGGCACCTCTATTGCTTCCGCGGGAGCGGATACGACGGTGCAGATCTGGAACGCGCTGACAGGACGCACGCTGCTGCTCTATCGAGGCCATACCAATATTGTGACGACGCTGGCATGGTCACCCGATGGCAAGTATATCGCATCCGCTGGCTATGATCGCACAATACAGGTCTGGGATGCCTTTACCGGGGATATGTTTGGTATTTATCATGGTCATTCTCCCCTGAATATGATCAACGCCCTGGCTTGGTCGCCCGATAGTCGTTACATTGCTTCCGCCAGCGATGATAAGACAGTACAGGTCTGGCCTTTCGAGCAGGTACGGGGCATCCTGGTACAGGAGGAAAAGTTAGCCAGGAAGAACAGCTTGATCTATAGCGGACATACAGGTTGGGTGAAGGCGGTAGCCTGGTCACCCAATGGCACGCGCATTGCTTCCGGCTCCTGGGATAACACCGTGCAGCTCTGGAATGCGACAGATGGACGTTTCGTCTACGTCCACTCCGACCATGCCTCATGGATTAATGCGCTGGCATGGTCGCCCAATAGCACTCGCATCGCCTCGGCGAGCAACGACGGAACAGTGCATCTGTGGGATGCAAATACCGGGCACGAGGTATTCACCAAACGCACATTCTTCACGTATGAGGGCCATAGAGACGATGTAAGAGCGGTGGCATGGTCCCCTGATGGTACACGCATTGCTTCCGGCGGTCATGACACTACGGTGCAGATCTGGGATGCCGGATAGGTAAAATGCATAATTGTTTATGCCTTTACTGAGCACTGACCATCGTTACATCGAAAATCAGGGTTGAATTGGGTGGGATAGTGGAACCGGAACCTTGTGCTCCATAACCCAGGGCGGGTGGAATAAGTATGCGGCGCGTACCACCGGGTTTCATGCCAACTAATCCTTCTTCCCAGCCTGGAATAACCCGGTGCTGACCAAGTGTCAGAGTGAAGGGTTGACCACCATGATCGTAGGAACTATCAAACTTTTGCCCATTGCTGGCAAGCCAACCAGTGTACTGCACGGATACCGCGCTGCCCGTTTGGGCGGCAGTACCTGTCCCAACTTTGATATCAAGATATTCCAAACCATCGGCTAATTTCGTTGGCGTACCGCCAGTGGTGATTGGCGGCGGTGTCGCTGGGCCTGCTGAAGGAGTAGGTGTCGTGACTAAGGCAGTGGCAGTAGCACTTTTGGCTAATTGCTGTGCGTGTTGCGTTGCTTGTTGAACTTGCTGCAGGGTAGTGATACGCTGATACTGCCAGAAGATTACTCCAGCCAGACCAATTACCACTACAGCTACCAGTATGCTACTCCAAATGCGCCGTCTGCGGCGGCGGCGCTCAATACGCATCAGGCGTTCTTGCTGGCGTTGTCCTGGTTTAGTCAGTTTTTGAGTTGCATTTTTTTGTTTATTCTCAGTTTGTGTCATTAACCGATCTTCTCCTAGCAGATATTTTATACATTATTGCCAGCCAAGAGTACCATAATCGGAACATCATGGCAAGAGGAAGCACAGAAAATTCACCATAGGGCTACTCGACATTGTCAATACGGCTGTGCTACAATATATTTCACCATTTAGAAACAGGAACTAAGCTTTGTTGCTGTACAGCGCATCTTTTTGCGGTAGGAACAGGCACAATAGCTTTGTATTAACCAACCAAGCATCCACCCAATGCCAATCTACGGCATCCCTGCTAAACTATTTTGCTGCTAATAGAGACAAGACTATTAGATAGATTAAGGAGTACCTATGCCTCAGGGGTATATACGTTTCCCACATATTTACCAGGACCGTATTGTTTTTGTCGCAGAGGACGATCTCTGGTTGATTACGAGCGAAGGTGGTCGGGCCGAGCGTTTGACCGCAGCCATGGACGAAATAACCTACCCGCGTTTTTCGCCCGATGGACAAATGTTGGCCTTTGTGGCACGAGAAGAGGGACCCAGTGAAGTCTATGTCATGCCTGCCGAGGGTGGGCCAGCGCGGAGATTGACATTTCAAGCGGCCTCGTGTCAGGTTTTAGGCTGGTCGCCTGCGACCAATGAGATACTTTATACCAGCAACGCAGGGCAATATACCCCTGGCTACGATGTAATTTACGCGGTTAGCCCGGAGAGTGGCTTACCGCGACAAGTAGCGGTGGGGAGAGCAAACGCCATCTCCTATGGCCCCGAAGGTGGAACAGTACTAGGGCGCAACATTGGTGAACCGGCACGCTGGAAACGCTATCGCGGCGGCGCAGCAGGGCATTTATGGTGCGATGTTGACAATAGCGGCAGTTTCAAACGTTTACTCAACCTATCAGGCAATATTGAGTCCCCCTGTTGGGTCGGAGACCGTATCTATTTTATCTCTGATTTTGAAGGTACTGGTAATGTATATTCCTGTGTACCCAATGGCGAAGATGTGCGACGCCATACAGATCACACGGACTTCTATGCCCGCAACCTCGCTACTGATGGACGGCGCATGGTCTATCACGCGGGAGCAGAGCTTTATCTTTTTGATCCTGCACAGGAACAGGTGCGTTCTATTGACGTTAAACTCCCCAGTCTGCGCACGCAGCGCAATCGCAAATTCGTCTCGGCTACGAGCTACCTGCATTCGTATACGCTTCATCCACAAGGCTATGCTTTGGCACTCACCATACGCGGCAAAGCATTTTCGATGAGCAATTGGGAAGGGCCGGTGTTGCAACATGGCGAAACGGATGGCGTGCGCTATCGCCTGTTACAGTGGCTCAACGATGGGCAGCACTTTGTGGTTATTAGTGACGCCATCGGTCGCGAGGCACTGGTGATTTTCGACCCCGATCATGCCAGCGAACCTAAAACAATCACTGATGTCGAGTTCGGACGTGCGCTCTCTATGGAAGTTTCGCCCGCTGATGATATTGTTGCGATCACCAATCATCGCAACGAGCTGATCGTCGTTGATCTGAAAGAAGGCAAATCCGCCGTAGTTGATAAAAGTGACTATCGGCACATCAGCGGCATTGCCTGGGCACCCGATGGCAGTTGGTTAGCTTACAGCTTCGCTAATACAGCACAAACGCGGGCTATTAAGCTCTACAACATGGAGAATGGTGAAACCCATTTCGTGACAGAGCCGGTGTTAGAGGATACCGCACCATCCTTTGATCCTGAGGGGAAATACCTGTATTTCCTGGGTGCACGCACCTTTAACCCCGTCCACGACAGCATCCAATTTGATTTGAACTTCCCAAACAGCGTAAAGCCTTATGCCATTATGCTGCGACGTGATCTGCATTCGCCCTTTATTCCAGAACCCAAGATTCCCGCCAACAAGGAAAAAGAAAACGGTAGCCCAAAGAAACCCGCTCCCGATGTCAAAGCCGAAACGTCAAAAGATGATGAGGGCGCAGCGAGCGAACCGCAAAATGGTCGTGAAGAAGATAGCCCACAAGAAGTGGAAACGCAGGAAGAAGACACACAAAAAACAGCCCTGGAAATCGACCTGGAAGGCATTAGCAAGCGCGTATTGTCTTTCCCTGTCTCAGAGGGACGCTACAGCGCGGTACACGGCATGCGAGGCAAAGCCTTGTTTCTTACCTTCCCCATTGAAGGGGAACTCCATTCGCCAAACGACTCTTATGAATCCAAGGGCAGCATCTACAGTTACGATTTTGATATGCACAAATATGAACGGCTGATAGATGGTGTAGGCAGCTTTGCGCTTGCGCGTGATGCTAAGACGCTGATTTATCGCTCAAATCATCGCTTACGCGTCCTGAAAGCGGGTGACAAGGCTCCCAAGCCGGAGAGTAGTGAAACTAATCGAGAAAACGGCTGGATTGATCTTCAACGCGTGAAGGTATCGGTGCAACCTGCCGCCGAATGGAAGCAGATGTTTGCCGAAGCTTGGCGTTTGCAACGCGAACATTTCTGGGTGGAGGATATGGCTGGCATTGACTGGCAGGGCGTCTATGAACGCTATGCGCCACTCATCGAGCGTGTCAGTTCACGAGCCGAACTGTCCGATCTCTTCTGGGAGATTCAGGGTGAACTGGGTACTTCTCATGCCTATGAACTTGGGGGTGAATACCGGCGTGGCCCACATTATCGGCAAGGGTTTCTGGGCGTAGATTGGACATATGATAGCGAGAATGAACGGTATCGCATTGCTCGCATTATCCAGGGCGATACGTGGGATACTACGGCAACCTCACCGCTAACGACACCCGGTATTAATGTCAATATAGGTGATGCCGTGCTGGCCATCAATGGGCAACGTGTGAACCCGAAGCGCAGTCCACAGGAACTGCTCGTACACCAGGCCCGTAACGAGGTGCAGCTCACCATTGAAGTGGCGGACAGTAAAGAAACAAGAGTCGTAACAGTCAAGGCATTGAGTAGAGAATGGGACGCCCGGTATCGGGACTGGGTTGATGAGAATCGCCACACCGTCCATGAGCTCTCCAAAGGGCAGGTGGGCTATCTACATATTCCCGATATGGGAACTGATGGCTATGCCGAGTTCCACCGGGGCTATTTGACCGAATTCGACTACCCCGGTTTGCTGATTGATGTGCGCTGGAACGGTGGTGGCAATGTTTCACCTTTGCTCCTGGAGAAACTGACGCGGCGGCGCGTTGGTTATAAATTTCGCCGTTGGAGTGAACCCATTCCCTATCCAAGAGAGTCACCACGCGGTCCTATGGTCGTGCTCACAAACGAACATGCAGGCTCGGATGGGGATATCTTTTGCCATAGCTTCAAGTTGTTGGGATTGGGTCCCCTCATCGGTATGCGCACCTGGGGAGGTGTTATTGGCTATACGCATCACCATACCCTTGCCGATGGGACGCGGACGACGCAACCCGAATTTGCCTCCTGGTTCAGGGATGTAGGCTGGAACGTGGAGAATTATGGTACCGACCCTGATATCGAGGTCGATATCTCTCCACAAGATTATGTCAACAATGTTGATCCGCAATTAGAGCGTGCCATCGTGGAAACGTTACGCTTGATTGAGGAGCATCCCGCGTTGCGGCCTGAGCAACCGGAGAGACAAGCGAAGAAGGAGTAGCATAGCCTGAAGTCGTCTTCAAACACCTGCTCGATGCTTCGCAGGCTAAAACATGCTATATGGCACAACCGATTTGAGTTCTACTGATGTATCGGGCATGGGCTGATGTGTAATTTTTCGTCGTAGCTCCTGCAATACACCGCCAAGCAAGACTCTGGGTCCAAGTACTTTGACCTCCAAACCTGTTTTGCCATCAGTAGCTGCCGATGCTAGCCAGACGGCCTTTTCCGCAGGAACAGAAGGCAGATTGGCGAAGAGGCGAATAATGGTGCTGAAAGGTTTGAGTTTCGCTTCAAATCCCTCAACGACATCTACTTTACGCAGGAGATCAGTATTGACCAGGCCTGGATTGAAGGCATAAATCCCAATACCCGTTTTGGCGTTTTCTTTTGCCAGTGCCAATGTAAAGTTGCGTACCCATGCTTTGCTGGAAGCGTAGGCATTTTGATAGGGAACAGGCTCCTTATCGCCACGGCCAAGCAGGTTAATCAGCTTGCCACCTTTACCTCGCGCCAGAAAATACTGCATTGCCACCAGCGACCCGTGATATTCGCCCAGGATATTTGTCCGCATAACGCTCTCAAACTCCTGTGGATCACAGGCGACTGTTGGGCCATAGACACTGGAGATGCCAGCATTGTTGACCCAGATATCGATCTTGCCGAACGTCTGAATAGCGTGATCGGCCAGGGTCTTTACTTGAGATAGATCACCGACATCGGTGTTTTGCCAGCTTGCCCGTGCGCCTTGCTGTTGTAGAGCGTCAACGGTCCGCATTAAAGCAGTAGCCGAACGCCCAGAGAGCACCACCGCTGCCCCTTCACGGGCATACGCTTGTGCGATAGCCAACCCCAAGCCTCGACTACTACCTGTAATTACCGCTACCTTCTCATCAAGCATACCCATATTTTTCCCTCTTTCTCAATTGGCAACAACCCCAGGTCAGGTGGTGTTGGTATTTTTATTAAACGTAGCACGCTACCTTCCGCACTGTCAAGCTGGCAACTTCCATCGTCAATTGACGATATCGAACATAGGTGCTATTATGAGGCCGAAGAGTACAAATCTCTCAACACACGTTCATTGCCGACGTAGTTGGCAGCGATAATCGACAACAGAAAGAAAAAAGACAAACATGAGTGACTGGAATAGCAAGATAATCGAGGAATTTCGCACAAACGGGGGCAAGGTCGGCGGACCATTCGAGGGTGCACCTTTGCTGCTGCTCACAACGACGGGAGCCAAAAGCGGACAACGCCGCACAGCACCAGTAATGTACTTGTCTGACGGAGATCGGATGATCATATTTGCTTCCAAAGCTGGCGCACCGACCAATCCTGATTGGTACCATAACCTGATGGCTCACCCAGATGCGACTGTCGAGGTAGGAACTGAGACCTTTGCTGTCAAGGCGACCGTCATAAGCGGTGAGGAACGAGATCGGCTGTACGCCCAGCAAGCGAAGTTGTATCCTGGGTTCGCCGACTATCAGAAGAAAACAACCCGTCAAATTCCGGTGGTTGCGCTGGAACGACGGTAAAGTAATCCTGGTTTCAAAGTTGAAACCAGGATTTTTACAGCGTGGTTTGATAAAAAAATATGACATAGACCATGCATGTTAAGGAAAGCTCAGCGCGAGGATAGCTCCGACTTATGTTAATTTGAATACGACATACCCGTCAAACTGATACTCTTTGTAATGGGTAGGGGCGAATTTGTGCTCTATCGCTTGAATCTGTGGCGAGCCGGTCGGGAAGACATAGGCTGGATGAGGGGATGCGTGGACGATGGCGCGATAGGGTAGATAGCGGTCAAAACCGGGCTGAAGTTGATCATTCACCACGCTACAAATGATCTTCTCCTGGCTATCGAAGGTAAGCCTGTTGCACGTCCAATACTCAGAGTAGATGCGGGTCGCACCAACTTTGAGCAGATTTTGAATGAGAGCCTGCTCACTTTGATAGGTAGCCTGGGCCGAGGGAACATCCATGAATGTCCGCACAGTGCCAACCAGGAATGTCATGGCTACCAGCAGTAACAACACTATTTTCAAGAGAAAAGTTGTCGCCGTATACCACTTTGTAGAGAGTCGCTGCGTACTCAAACTACGCCATACAATCCATAAGAGAGCTGGAAGAGTGAGCAACAGGCAAGCGAGATAGCGGAAAGAGGTGTCGGGATACACAGCGGCTGACGGCGAAATAGCATAGAGAAGCAGCGTAATACCTGCACTGACTAACAATACAAGACGCCCACACTGGCGAATGACCTCCTGCCTCTCCTCAAAAGGAGCGTCAGGAGCGTCTTTCACGAAACCGGAGCGCAGTTGACGGCGATAACGCCAAATACCATACACAGCGATGCCGACGGCAAGGCCCCACAGAAGAAGATAGCCAAAGCCCCAGCCGCCTTGAAACAGAAGACAGGGCAAGTTTGCACTTTGCAGCGGCACAAAAGGCGGGAAGGCATTGACCGCACAATGGGAGCTTGCCCCCGTTGCCATCGGTAGAGCAATCAATATTGCTCCAGCAAGCTCGTGTAACCGGGTAAACTGCTGCATCAACATGAGGTCTGTCCCACCATGATGAATATCCAATAAAATATTCAAAGAGTTCTGCGCGATGGGCGCCGTCAGATTGTAATAAAGCAGCGGAAATGCTCCGACGATAATGCCAACAAGAAGACTCAGACCTTGCCAGTGCCACAATTCTCGACGACAGAACAGGAAGAGTAGCAAACCTCCCATAGCGACAAAAGGTGCAATCAAGAAATCGACCCAGAGCGCGAGTCCTATAATAAGGCCCAGAAAACCATAGACAAAGATACGTTTCCATTTTTCCTGCTGCTGTCGGTGCGAGGAGAGGGCGAGTGAGACCGTGAGCAGACAGATGAGAGCTGAGAACATCAGCATTTCGGGATATTCACCCACCGCCTTCATTTGCAGAAAAATGACATCAGCCGAACCCAGGCTGAGCAGGACCACCGTTGCCAAAGCAAATTTCTCACTATAGAGATAGCGGATCAGGTAAAACATACTGAGGAGAAAGCCGATATAGAAAGGCAAGAGTGCGAGCCGGAGCGTGAAGAGTGATGCGCCAAAGAGGTGGAAAAGTGGGGCTGCAACGTAACCTTCCAGAGGCCCCATATACGGGAGACCATAAAAGAACGTCGGATGATCGCCCTGGTACGCTATATGGAGCGCGACCAATCCCATATTCCCCTCATCGCTGTTGGTGATCGGCCAATTGAAATATATGAGTATAAGACGGAGCAACGTGCCGATAGCTATAATCACGAACATAGAACGTTCGGCAAGACTTTTATGTTGTAACCGTTTCAATAAATGCATATGTTTTCCTTGGTGAAATACATAGTGTGTGTTAGACGCTCACTCCTCCCCTCGAACCAGCCAATGGTCAGGATTACCTGTGGCAACAACTATTTTAGCAGGAAAGTGGCTAATAGGGAAGAGGAAGTAAACACTTACGCGTATCTACTACCCAGGGGCCATCGGCATGAAGCGCGATTTCGAGGACATCTGCTGGCCCCGCCGTCATATCGCGTTCGCCATCAAAGGCGAGTGTGACCTGGCGTTCAAAGTGTAGCGAAATACGCTCTCCAATGGCAATCTCCTGGACAGATTGTACGTTGACCGAGGCAAATAAGCCAGGGCCAATGGCGGCGCGAATGGTTTTTCCTGCCTTGCCAAAGATAAGATGTAAACCAGTCGGGCTGCGTGCATCCAGATGATGTACCATGCCACCAATCGCTGAGAGGCCAATACTCCAGGGTTGCGCACGCGTCAAAAATAGCTCCGCCAGTCTGTCTACATCCCAAATGGCACGCGCACCAATGACGTTATCTGTAGAGATTGCCAGATCAACCAGAGCCAGATCAACGGGTATGTCTTTTTTATAGAGTATCAGAACCTTTGAATGCCAACAGGCAATATCACGAGGCACCTTGCCGCTTGCTACAATGCCTGCCGCAAGGCCCGCGGTTGTACCCTCATGGAATTCTGGAAAGACGTTATTGGTGCCTGTAGAGATCGGTAAGAGAGGAACGCGGCTGCCACAACCTTTGAAGATAGCACGGTTTGTGCCATCGCCTCCAAGCGTGACGATACACGTTGCCCCTTGCTCGACCATTAATGCAGCCGCTCGTGTGGAATCTTCCTGACGAGCGGTTACATCCATCACTACATTTTCTGCGCGGATGCTTGTCTCACCTAATGCTTCTAATGCTCCATAGCCAATGCCAAGCGACTCTGGCATGAAAAGCACATGATCGATGCCTGCGGCCTCTAGCCCCCGTAAGAGACGGCGCACAATGGCGATCTTTTCCTGGTTAGAAACGACCCAACCTTGAGCCACGATGCGCCTAATATCTTTACCGCTAGAAGGATTCGCAATAATTCCAACTGTTACCATAGAGTTGATCTCTTCATATTCAAGCCTGAGCCAGTTGTGCTAGCAGCGGAGTCACGGCTTGTGGCTGCTCTACTGGTGAGGCATGCCCACTCTCTGGAATAACATGCAGTTGTGCTCCTTTGATAGCAGCCGCCAATGCTTCGGCTAACGGGGGAGGTGTCAGTTGGTCTTGTTCCCCCACGATTACCAGCGTCGGGCATTGAATGGCAGAGAGACGTTGACGAAGATCAATTTTGGCAACCATGCGTGCCGCGGCGGCAATACTGGCAGCATCACTGGCTAGCATGCCTTTGCGAATAGTCGTAGTTATCTTAGGGTTTGTTGCCATGAAGTGAGGCGAAAAGCTGAGTTGCATGAATTTATCGGTAATTGCAGGCATACCATTGAAGCTAGCACTACTGGCTAACTCAAACAAGAGATCACGCGTGGCTTGTGGAAACATGGCGGTGGTATCAAGTAACGCGAGACCAGCGACCATGTCGGGATTGCTAGCGGCTAGTTCCATAGCAATCATACCACCAAGCGAGAGGCCAGCAAACGTAGCACGCTGGATAGAAAGTGCCGCCAGTAAGCCTTTAAGGTCCGCGACATGTTTCGCCAACGTGTGTGCTCCTGGAGCTCGCTCAGAGGCACCATGACCGCGTAAATCGTAGCTAATTATTTCTCTACCCTCTAGTTGGCTCTCGTCCAGAGTCGCCCACAAGCCCATACTACTGGCCAGGCCATGAATAAGCACAAGAGGATGACCTGTTCCGCTGCGTTGTACGGTCAGGCTGATGCCATTGGCGGTAATCTTTTGCTGAGTGCTGTCAGCATTCAGGGTGTCCTTTTTCGTTGCTAGCGGTAATTCACTGCCCTCGATAACGGCAATCGTCCCCAGTGTGGCACCGACCGCGAACTCATCGCCTTCCTCGGCAAGAATGGTTAGCACGCCGCTCGCATCGGCTTCAATTTCGCTATTGAGCTTATCCGTCTCAACCTCACAAATAGGCTCTCCCGCAGCGACAACCTCACCGTTTTGCTTAAGCCAGCGCACGAGGACACCAAAGGTCATGGTCATACCAAGCTTGGGCATAGTCACATCGCGCTGCATAGTGACCGCCTTTCTACTGAAAAACTAAAGATTGCCTATGCTCAGCATGAAGAAAATACAACCTCTTCATGCTGAGCATAGGCAATTATTGTTGCGTTAATAGGTACAAACCGCACGGGCGGCGGCGACGATTTTCTCGGGACTGGGAAGGTAGGCATCTTCGAGTACAGGGCTAAATGGTACTGGTGAGTGCGGCGGTGTGACAAGGCCGATGGGAGCACGCAGGGTGCTAAAGCCTTTACTGGCAACTATACCCGCGATATGTGTTGCGATGCCGCAGACAGGATTTGCCTCATCCGCAATTACTAAACGTCCCGTTTTCGCCACCGATTGCAGGATGGTGGTTTCATCCAGAGGAGAGATGGTGCGTAAATCCACAACTTCGGCGTCGATACCCTCTTTAGCAAGCTCATCAGCAGCGACAAGGGCATGGCGTGCCGTCATACTAGCACCAACGATGGTGACATCTTTCCCTGTTCGTGTAATAGCGGCTTGACCGAGCGGCACAACGTATTCACCTTCAGGCATCTCTCCCTTAAGTTGATACATTGCCAGGTGTTCGCACACGATGACAGGGTTTCCGTCACGCAGTGCGGCAGTTAACAGACCCTTAGCATCAGCGGGATTTGAGGGCGCAACCACCTTGAGTCCGGGAATATGGGCAAACATAGGATACAGAACCATCGAGTGTTGCGCGGCAGCACGGAAGCCGCCACCAATGATGGTGCGAATGACGACAGGAATGGTCGCTTTCCCGCCGAACATATAGCGTATCTTAGATGCCTGATTGAGCATGGAGTCCATGCAGCTGCCGATAAAGCTACAAAACATCAGCTCGGCAATAGGCACTAAGCCGGTCGCGGCTGCCCCTACAGCGGCACCGATATATCCTGCTTCTGAAAGGGGCGTATCCCTGATGCGTTCACGTCCAAATTCTTGCACAAGTCCTTTGGTGACGCCAAGAACGCCACCCCAAGCTTCATCTTCTTCCAGGTGTTCTAAGGTTGCGCCGCCCGCGACATCTTCGCCCATCAAAATGACACGCGGATTACGGCGCATTTCCAGGCGGATGGCTTCGTTGATCGCCTCCGCGACAGTGACGGTTTTTGTCTGCATTTGTACAGCCATGAGTCGTTCCCCTTTGTACGTTCACTCGTCTAAGCAGTCACATATACATCAGTATCAACTTCGGTCAACGCGGGAAAAGGACTTTGATCAGCGAAGGCGACAGCATGTTCGATGTTCTCTTTAACACGAGCATCAATGGCGTCTAGCTCTTCAGTGGTCAATAAACCTTGTTGTGTCGTCAACGAACGGAAGTTTGTAATGGGGTCGCGTGCCAGCATACTTTGTTGTAGCGCATCCGTTTTGTACAACTGCTGATCGCCTTCAAAGTGTCCATTGAAGCGGTACGTTTTGCATTCGAGCAAGCTCGGCCCCTGTCCACGCCGGGCGCGGTTGATCGCTTCCTGAGCAGCTTCATAGACGGAGAACACATCCATACCATCAACGGAAGCACCAGGAATACCATAGCTAGCCGCACGGTCTCCGATGTTTTCTATGGCGCAATGATAGGAGGCAGGGGTAGACTCGGCAAAGCCGTTGTTCTCCGCAACAAAAACGACGGGGAGTTTCCAGATAGAGGCAAGGTTGAGGGATTCATGAAATGTGCCTTCTTGAGCGGCTCCATCGCCGAAGAAACAGACACAGACGTTATTGGTGCCAAGCACTTTCGCGGTGAGAGCTGCGCCACACGCTAATGGAGGACCACCACCGACAATACCGTTTGCGCCAAGCATGCCTTTACTGACATCCGCGATATGCATGCTACCACCCTTACCCTTACACAGCCCATCGGCTTTGCCAAATATCTCAGCCATCATACCATCTACAGCGCAGCCTTTGGCAATACAGTGTCCATGCCCTCGGTGCGTACTGGTGATCGTATCATCATCTTTCAGATGGGCCATAATACCAGTCGCTATGGCCTCTTCTCCGGCATACAAATGGACAAATCCGGGAATACGTCCTTTGGCGAATTCCTCTTTAACTCGTGTTTCAAATACGCGAATGGTCACCATTGTCTCGTATAAGCGTAAAAGGGTGCTTTTGTCAAGCTGCATTTGTTCCTCCCTTTGTCCTTACCAGGTGCCCTTACCTGGCAATAGAAGAGCGAAGCTACAAATAAACGCCTACGATGCTTGCAGTACTTGCGGTACTTACACAAGTGTACTCGAAAAAGTTGGCATAAGCAATGGGCTTCAGATTTTTTTCCCTTGCACCCATGTCTGTGAAATCACCGCAGAGGATGCGCCAAAGAAGAGCACATCGAGGAAATCCTCTGCTGTCCAACCGGCCATAGCTGGATGATGGATATCGACGGCGATGAAGTCAGCGAACATACCAGGGGCGATGACACCTGTTGCTAAGCCCAACGACCTGGCACCAGAACGTGTGCCATAGTCCAGCAACAAAGGCCCTGGCGAAGACATTTCATGGGCGACCAGGACACGACGGCGTTGATAGCGCATGCGAGCGGTATATTCGGCCCAACGCAGTTCCTCGATGGGAGCCAGGCGCGTATTGCTATCGGAACCAATCGACAAAGGAATATGGGCAGCCAGTAGAGCGGCATAAGGAGCGATGCCGTCGCCAAGGTCGCCTTCAGTGGTGGGACAGACACAGACACTACTGCCATGTTGTGCCAGCAAGGCAAGCTCTTTATCATGGGCGTGAGTGGCATGGATAATGGTTGTATGTGGACTTAACGCGCCCAAACGCTCCAGCAGTTCGATGGGGGTACATTGGTATGCCGCCTGACACTGCTCAATCTCCGCTACCTGCTCGTCGGCATGGACGTGGAGCGGCAAAGAATGACGGCGGCTGTAGTCGGCAATAGCGCGAAACCAGTCCTCCGGCACGGCACGCACCGAGTGGGGAGCCACGCCCACAGCCACCCCGTTGGCACGCAACGCCTCGACACGAGCAAGGAATGCTTCAACCGAGGCATCACAGAAACGGCGTTGGCCTTCCTCCGGTGGTTGGTGAAAACCGGCCTGGGCATAGGCGGTCATCAATAAGACGACGCGTATGCCGGCCTCGCGGCCAGCTTGTAGGATCGCCTCGGACATGGCATTGGGATTATCATACGGTTGCCCACTCGGTTGATGATGCACATAATGGAACTCACCGACGCTGGTATAGCCAGCTCTGAGCATCTCACGGTACGTCGAAAGAGCCATAGCGTACAGGCTATCGGGGGTCAATTGCTGGGCCTGGGCATACATTGCGTTGCGCCACGTCCAGAAGGTATCCTTGTGGGACAAGGGGCGATGGGTATGGCCACGCAATGCACGCTGAAAGACGTGGCTATGCACATTGACAAAGCCCGGCAAGAGAGCCATTCCGTTGAGCGACTCGACATTAATTGGCTCAGGGATACTAGAGGAGTTTTCCGTTCCCGGCCCCGGATGACGCGGGGTAATAGAGGCAATACGTCCGTCATCAGAAATTGAGACAAGCATGCCAGTCTGTAAACCGTCAGATGTGTAGACATATTCAGGGGCAAGATGGATCACAGTATTCTCCTCTTACACACTATGCGATTGTCGCAAGCTCTGCATTCTTGCGGGTGAATGGCGAGGACGGGCCACGGGCCGATGAATCGGCGATGGGCGCGGTAAACCGGCCCCTACTAGCCAATCTTCATATGATGGATAGAGACCTAGCCCCGCCACCCCGGACAGGCACCAGGCCCCCACGTCCACGCAACCCAGCCCCCTGTCCCTACGCATGGCTACTACCCGTTCATTGAAGGTTGGTGGAACACCAGGTTCTCTTGCAAGGATGCAGAGTCTTGTCGCGGGTGGTTCGTTCTGGAGATAGGATACAACGTGACTTAACGTTAAAGCAATGGGGCGGGATCGCCGATAAGTTGGAAGGCGGCCCAGAAGTAGGGGTGAATGCGATACAGCTGCCCGTTGGAACGCGCATGTGCTAAAAAGGCACGTTGCGCACCGGCGAGGGCCTCGGCCTTGGTACATTCGCCCAAGAGTGCCTGGTAAAACATGCCCATCAGTTCAGCACTACTGGCATCGTCCACCTTCCAGAGCGTTGGCAACAATGAGGCCGCACCAGCGTAGAGGAAACCGCGTCCCAAGCCCATCACCTCATCGACACCGCCAACGACGGCGCGACCAGTTTCACAGGCACTCAAAGTGACGAGGGAACAGGATGAAAGATCGAGGTTAAAGACCTCAATGGTACTCAATTGACGGTCGAATAGTTTAATGTGGGAGAAGTTGGGAGCATCCAAACGGAATAGGCCGTGGGCGGCGATATGCACAATGGGGCTACGCGCTCCGGCCTGCCAGAGCAGTGTGGTTGTAGCGGCGCGGTCTAACATTGGACGCGTACCTAATTGTTGCGCAACCACCTCCGCCTCGCGTACAGCGTATTCCAGGCGACCATGGTCAGAGAGGCCCAACACCAGCGAATTGCTCAAGGGGATGCGTTTGGCGCGAATCCGCTCCCCACGCTGCAAACAAATGTCCATCAGTGCGGCTGCCGGTAAATATGAAACATTCAGGCGTTCAACAACGAACTGCGTCCCATCAAAAAGGCTGTGAAAGGGCAGGTAGTGCAGGATGCCATAGGGAACAACTATCAGGTGTTCACAGCTATTGAGCACAGCTGAGACGGGCTTGAGCAACAGATCATACAGTTTTTGCAAGAGGCCAAGGCCATTATCCAGCAGACCCGCGAAAGCTTGCGAACGATCCTGGGTTCCAGAGGCTTGAGCTGCCAGGTCAAGATTGACGCGCCAGAGCGAGTGAAGACGCTCTAACTTTGGCACTGCCCCTGGCACGACATGAACATCGACACCAGCGGGCGTGATTTGAAAAATGTAGAGGTCTTGCTCGGCAATATAGTATTCCAGCAGCAGAGTTTTGTGTTTCAGATTAGGGCTGAGCGAGGTCACAATGCTATTGGTCCAACTGGAACGTTGACGCGTGCCGAGATCGCCCGCCAGGTGCAGCTGCATCTGCTCTAACAGGTGCTCGATACGGCGTTCGCGTGTCTGCATCTCTTTGCGAGCCTGCACCGGCCCGACAGCGCGTATGCGCATAATAGCGGTATCGCTGAGGCTAGCTTCATTCTCGGCCTCGTAGACAATCGAGCTAAACCAGGCCTGCTCTTCACGCAGTTTCGCCAGGTCTTCGAGGATGGCCTCTCCCGCCTTATCGGCAGCGCGTAGACGGATATCAATATTGTTGCGCAGGTAATCGCCCAACACGCGTGACTTTGCCTTTTCAACGTAGATTAGTGCCTGATCTTTATTGTCCCGCTTCAAGGCCAGGATGATGGCATGCTGGTAGATACTGCCCTTATCTTCCAGGAAACTGGTGCGCTCGTCCAATACCAGTCGGCTTTGGACATCATCGATGCCCTGCACGGCACTGTCATAATAGCGTGCCGCTGCATCCAAATCTAAGCTCTGTTCAGCGATTTGGCCGAGCAAGAAATCGCAGAGATATTTGAGGTCGAGTAAACCTTGTGCTCGTGCGATGTCCAGGGCCTGGTCACAAAGGTATTGCGCGGTCACTGTATCCCCCTTGGCGAAGGCGATACGCGCACGCAAGAGGGCAGAGCGAGCTAGCAGAGGGAGGGCCTCCTGTTCAGCGAAGACGTCCGCCACATGCTGGGCCTCACGCATACTGGCATCTAGCTGTCCACCAGCGAAGTAGAGTTCGGCCTGTTGTAGCCGTACAATACCGGCCAGACGAATAAAGCCACCTTCCTCAAGGATAGCACTGGCTTCTTGCAGCATAGTATCGGCGGCGTCGAAATTGCCTTCCAGCGTCGCAGCTGCCGCTTGATACATGAGCGAGTAAGCCAAATTGTGGAGATGGCCGGCTGATTGGCGGAAAAATGCCACCGTTTCGCCCGCCAGTTCATAGGCTTCGCGTGCGCGATTCAGGCGTATTAAGCAGTGACAAATTTCCTGGGCCACATCGGCGGCTTGGAAGAACATGGCATGTTGCTGAAACGTCTCACGACTGCGGTTGAAGAGGAGCAGTGCCTGGCTGTAGTGTCCTTGCGAAGCGGAGATTTGGGCGATGTTGAGTTCTTCACGGGCAACCGCGACTTCCTGGCCACCAAAGGCGGCAAAAGTGGAGCGGGCCGCATCATGGAGGGCTACCGCCTCGCGAAACTTGCCTTGAGCGGCCAGGATAATCGCCTTGTTGCCACGCGCACGAGCCATATTTAGCTCAATACCTTCACCTTGCAACATATAGGTTTCAATGGCGCGGTCGATGAGGCGCAGTGCCTGATCGTAGTGGCCCAGCTCGTAATTGACGATGGCAGCGTTGACATCTATTTGACCAGCACGCAGGAGTTTGCCATGGCGCATAAATATTTCGCGAGCGGCGGCGGCGTCACGCGATGCCTCTGTGTTGCGATTCAGCTGAATACAGGCACTGATACGACCAATGCGCGTGCGTGCCCAACCCACTTCATCACCTATTGCCAGGAACTCTTCGCCGGCGGCATCAAAAAAAGGGAGCGCATCGCGGTCACGATTCATGCGACGCAGCGCATCCCCGCGTGCCATTAACCCCAACGCGTGATAGCTTTTTTCGTGGGTTAGATCGCCGATTGCCAGCAAGAAACCAGCCAATGTAAAAGAGAGGTGGGCATCTTTATTCCATTGGCGATCAGCCTCGCGTTTGATGAGTTCAACCAAAAATGCCAGCGAGTTTTCATCAAAAGCAGTAATGTGAGAATGTAAGATTTGCCGTCCTTCCCGCTCGTCCTTGAGGAGAAGCACGGCAACTAAATCTTGCGGCGTCATAATGGCAAAGTTTCCGCTACATATCTTGCAAAGTAACCGGAAGCTGATCGATCACAATGGTACTCCCAGGGAATTGCAACTCCAGCGCATAGGTGGCGGGAGCAATCGACGCAAAGACGAAGTTTCCTAACTCATCAATGGTCTGGGTATAGTGAATACTGGCAGAAGGAGTAGGTCCATCCTGCGCAGACAGCACCACTTGCGTACCCTGTAGAGCCTCTAAGGGCGCACCCTGGCGGGTGACAAAACCGATAAGTTGTATCGAGTCACGTCGATTGGTGCCTCGTTCAACCTGAATGGATATATTAACATCTTCCGCACTATAACTGCGCGGCCACACTGCTACCTGGGTCAGGTCACGCTGGAAGGCGAGACGTGGCGGTGGCGGAACGAGAGCCGCAATAATACGCCGGACGCCAGCATCGGATTGTTCGCGTAGGCGATCAACCAGACTCTTTACACCCTGGCCGGAACGATGATTATTACGCGGGGAGGAGGTTTGCACAGATACACTTGGAATAGTGACACGCTCAGTGATGATGGGATCATGCGCAAGAAAATCTGTGAGTGTTACCACTTCAGCAGCGCAGAGCACGCACATACCCAGGTGGTTTTTGACAGCGGCAGTAAGTTCTTTACTGAGCAGTCCCAGCTGGTATTCGCCGAGTACCTGACTTGGTGGGCAATCCCACCGATAGAGTTTGCTAGTTAGCGTAAGTTCTATTCGTCGATAGGCAGCCATCTGCCCCGCACAGTGCTGGCATGTTGCCAGGTGTTGCACGACAAACGGTCTCACCTTCTCCCCCGCGAGATAGGCAAGTATTTCTTCATCACGAATAGCACCGGGTTCACTACACTCCATGAGCGTTTCCTTTAGATCAACATAGGATACAGGACCGAGAACTTTCATGCATACGACTGATGTCTCTCCCCAGTGCCATCAGCAGACGCACTCATTGCAAGAGTTCTTCTCAAGTGTTCTTCTTGCCCTCTTCACACCAATAAACGAGGTTCACAGCAGTTTTAGCACTTGTACCTTACAGTTGCTGATGTTTGAACATCGTTTGTAAACGACGATTGCGACGCAATCGCTCTAATACGTTGCGCTTGATACGGTACACATCATCCACGGTAGGAAATAACCGCTTATGCTGGGCACTTATTTCGCCAGGTTTCATTCCATGAATATAGGCGAGATAGATCAGGACGCGCTCATCCTCACCGTTCAATTCTTCCTGGATCACCTGCCATAAACCTTGGGCGGAGATGTTGGAGACCACATCATCGGCAGGATCGTCAGAGGCTGGTTCGTGCTCGATCAGTTCCAGTGCCTCTTCGTATTGGCGGGCCTGGCGCGAACGGACTTCGTCAGCAACCACACTATGAACACACATTTTGAGATATTTCAGGATGGCCGCGAGCGAATCAAAATTCTCCATCTTCGCTGGCGTAAGAGCCTGCGCGAATTTGGCAAAGGCGGAATTCACTAAAGGGGAACTGCCATCCTGGCTTAGTATTGGTGCGGCACTCTGATGTTGCGTAACCCAGGTGAGTACGAGCGGGGCATATTGTGCATAGATACACGCCCAGGCATCATCATCACGCTTTACAATGGCACGGCGAAATAATTCCAGGCAGTAGCGATCATTGGAAACGCTCTGCCGTAAAAATTTATTAGTCTCTTCAGAGCAACAACGTGCCAGGTCATTGATGGGGAGTAGCTGGATAGGCACACCCTTCGGGTACTCCAGTGCGCTATCACCCTGTCCTCCCAGACCTGGCGGTGAGCCTGCTGGCTGAGAGCGGTTTAGAGACTCCATCGACATTGCTCCCTGCTTCCAGTTAAATAAGCATTTCTCGTCCGACGCCCATGCAGTATAGCATGGTCAACATAAGCGCACAAGTTCTCAGAAGAGTTCACGTTCAAAAAACAGCTTCTCTACTGTATTGCACGGACAAAAAGGACAAAAGTATCTCCCCCTACCTAAAAGTACTGATGATACTAGCTGACACACTGGAGGTGGGCTTTCTATGCAAACTATACACTATTTGTTACAACTTAGCAATTCTACATCGGTGCATACCTTCCACCAGGACCTTACACGACTCTGTTGGCGAATGAGGGAGGGTATATGCTATGTACAGGATGATATAAAGAATGCCGAAGAGGCGACCTGGGCAGTATGCAACCTGGGTGGACTAATGACTACTGTGACAAAAGTACCGCAACATCTTTCGCGGCAATGTCGATTTGACCCTCAACGCTACTATTAGTATGCAGCAACGCAATGAATGAAGCAACAGGTAAGGACACCTGTACAGTATGCTCAGTATGATTGAGCAAGAAGTACACCTTGCGTCCATCAGCTCTGACGCGGCACGTCACTTCAACTCCTTCGGGAGCCACCAGGATGGATGAAACTGCCGCTTCCTCACAGAGTAGTTGTATCAGCCCATCAAGCAATGCTTCGTTCCCCTGTGTTGCCAGATAGTACGCCTTCCCCTGTCCAAATTGATGCACTGTTAGAGCTGGACCATTGGCGTAGTAGTCGTGGGCAAAGACGCCCAGTGCCTCTGCCCCTTCGAGATGGATCAATTCTCCCCACAACGTACAGGGATAGATACCTTGTAGTACACCTTCGCGGATCACGACCTGGTTCGTCATAGTCTCTGTCCACGGGTCAAACTCTTCGACATGGATGCCCAAGAGTTTTCGCAAAGCAGCCGGATAACCGCCCAATCCTACATGATCGTTCTGATCGACGATACCACTAAAAAATGTGGTCAGCAGAGTTCCGCCACCATTCACATACTGTTCCAGGTTTTGCGCCACACCGGGGCGCAACATGTGCAGGAGCGGAGCCACTACCAAGCGATAACTGCTCAAGTCGCTATCCGGTGCTACGACATCAATGGCCAGGTTGAGCCGATGCAAGGCACGATAATAGCTTTTGAGCTGTTCCCAATAGTGAAGGCGATCACTTGGCCCCGGCAAATATTCAACGGCCCACCAGTTCTGCCAATCCATTAGCAGAGCGACCCGCGCCTGGACACGAGAACCTACTACCAAGGGCGTCAACTGTGCCAGTTCTGCTCCAATCTGTGCCGCTTGTCGAAAGATACGGTTGTGCTCGTTGCCTTCGTGCGTCACTAACGCGCTATGGAATTTTTCGGCTCCCGCCTGGGATTGACGCCATTGAAAGTACATGACGCCATCGGCTCCATGGGCTACAGCCTGAAGACTTTGCAAGCGTATATTTCCTGGTCGCTTTTGCGGATTCTGCGGCATCCAATTTAACTGACTCGGCGTCTGCTCCATCACCATGTATGGTTGTCCATCCTTGAGCGAACGCATCAAATCCTGTGTGAGCGCGGTCTCCCAGGCTGGTGTTGATAGGGCTGGGTAGTTATCGAAAGAGATGATATCTACATGTGGTCCCCACGCGAAATAATCGGCGGGTTTGAAAGCAACCATCAGGTTTGTTGTAATAGGAGTGTGTGGTGTAATCTCGCGCAAAATATCTGCCTCTATTTTATAGCAGCCGAGCAGCGAATCTGACATGAAACGTGCATAATCGAGGCTTTGTCCGGGATTATTCTGTGCAGGAGAGATACGTGGAGGCAAAATATCTTCCCAATCGTAGTAGTGTTGGCTCCAAAAATTTGTCCCCCAGGCATCGTTCAAGGCATCCAGCGTATGATAGCGTGCTTGTAGCCAGAGACGAAAAGTGGCAGCACAGATATCGCAATAGCAACGTGGCACATGGCAACCATACTCGTTGTTGACATGCCACATACTCAACGCAGAATGGGTGCCATAACGGGTGGCAAGTTGCCGCACTAACTGTGCCGACTCACGGCGAAAATCTACGCTATTGGGGCAGTAATGCTGACGTGATCCATGGCTGAGGCGTATACCCTCGAAGGTGACAGGCAACATGTCGGGATAGCGTCGGCTCATCCAGGTCGGAGGTGAGGCAGTGGCAGTGGCAAGATCGGCAGCAATGCCATGTTCGGCCAACATATCCATAATACGGTCAAGTGTCGCGAATTGATAAGTACCCGCTTGTGGCTCCAGGGCTGCCCAGGAAAAAATATTGATCGAGGCCACGTTGACATGCGCCAGTTTCATCAAACGCATATCCTCTTGCCAGACATCCTCAGACCACTGTTCAGGATTATAATCGGCTCCGTAGAGGATGCGAATAGGAAATTGTTGCTGCATTGAATCGCTCCCCGCTCACCAAAGAAGACTTTTCTAGGTAATACTTTGTAAAGCATCCTGCCAGGCTCGTTCAACCTCAGCCTCAAGGCGCGTTTGTAATTGAACGGCCCATTCATTATCCCACATTCCTTGCGCTTCAAGATAGTGTTGGCAACGCAAAAGTGGGTCATCTTGCCATGCTCCGCCAGATATTTCACGAGTAGTCGCGGGCCGAGAAACCTTCATTTCTAACAGTACAGGGCCGTACCCTGCGCGTGCATGTTGCATGGCTGCCCGCATCGTTGCGTAGACAGTGAGAGCATCCATACCATCAATAGAGTGATAAACCAGGTTCGTCGGGAGTGGCAACGTTTGCACAGATGCGCAGCTATCATCCTGTTCGCAGATAAAAATGGCAGGGAGTTGATGTTGCGCCGCGAACTGAATCCCCGCGAGGAAATCTGCTTCCGTGGTAGCACCATCCCCACAGTATGCGACAGTGACTACAGCAGCCTTACGCAGTTTAGACGAAAAAGCGATGCCGGCAGCGTGGAGCATCTGTGTTGCCACGGGAACAGAGCCGGTGACGGTATTATGCTTATGATAGCCCCAATGCATCATCGTCGGCAAGGCTCTATCAGCAATCCTGCTCTGCTCGATTGGTGCTTGCTCTTGCTGCCGCGCCAGTACATATGTGCGTAGTACTTCGTACGGCGTCATGCCAATCGTCAAGACAACGCCCAGATCGCGATAATAGGGCAAGGTGAAGTCGTTGCCCACTTCTATACAAAGCGCACTCGCTACCTGTGTCGCCTCGTGACCACGACAGGAGAAAATCACATCTCGTGCGCCCTCAACTTGTAATCGTTCAGCACATTCATCTACTAAGCGCGTTAAAAGCATACGGGCATAGAGGTCGCGTGCAAATGCAGCAGATAAAGGCGGGATGCTTATCTCCAACAATTCTTCACCAATAGCCCTTCATTCTCAGGAAAGTGAAACGTAACATCCTCGGTAACTACAGCAACAACATAACTTCTCTTGCAACAACCTTCGCTATTATATGCTCAGTGCCGAACATAGGCAACTACTCCAGGAGAAAACGTAGAGCTATGAAAAGGTGTGCAAGCGCAAGCATGGGTGCAAAGTACGGGATACATTGCATTTCGTAACCAGCGATTCTATAATGAACTCGCAAAAGCTTATAGTCCAAAGCCGGAAAGTCAACGTAGACTTAAAAACCGGAAATGTCAGCGTAGACGTATGGAGGCCGCATGACAATTAACACTCGCGTCACTGAAACGGATGCTACAACAGAGCCAGTGGATATTATTGCCCTGTATCGCACTATGGTAATGGCGCGTGCCACCAATGACTTACTGAAAACGCGTAAAACGCAGGGAAGATTCCCTTTTTATATTGGATGTGCCGGACATGAAAGTATCGCTGCCGTTGTAGCAGCGCTCGAACCAAATGACTGGCTCTCACTCTATTACCGCGACCTGGGAGCGTGGTTACAACGTACTGGCGATATGTATGGCCCGCTGCGCGAGGCATATTCGCGCACAACCGGGCCAATGGGCGCGGGACGCAACATGCCCTCACACTATAGTAGCAAACGTTATCGTATTTTGCCCACCTTTAGCGAGGTTGGCGCACTGGCACCTTTCGCGGGTGGGGTAGCATACTCATTACAACGGCACCATAGCAACGATATCATTATGTTTACGACAGGTGATGGCGGTGCCGCTACCAATGACTTCAATGCCCTGCTCCGGCAGGCGTCTGTGCATCAACTACCCATTTTGCTAGTTGTTGAGGATAATGGTTGGGCTATCACCGCTGCTTCTTCCATCCAATGGGGCGGTAGTCTTGTTGCCTTAGCCAATGGTGCTGGTGTCTATGCCGAAGAGGTCGATGGCACTGATACTATGGCAACGTATAAGGCGGCATCGCGCTTCGTGCAGCATATCCGCTCAGGCAACGGGCCGGTGTTGATGCATCTCCGCCTGGGTCTCCTTGATCCACATTCTAGCAGTACGGATATTAAAGCATACCGTAAGAAAGAAGAAATCGAACTCACCACCGCGACAAAAGACCCGGTGAAAAACTTTGGTCGCTGGCTGGTCGAAAACGGACACCTGCAAGAAGGTGATATTGAGCGCATGCGTAAAGAGGCGCGTGCTGAACTGGAACAAGCTGAGAACCAGATACTCGCGGAGCCAGAGCCAAGCGGTGAACGCGTGATGCATCATATCCTGCACTTACCACAGTGGCAGGAGAATACGCCACGCGGGAAGATACGACAATCCACCATGCTGGGTGCTATTAATGAGGCACTGGCAGAACTGGCACAGCGCGACCCCGATTTCTTCGTCTATGGACAAGATGTTGGTAGCCCCAAAGGCGGTGTCTTTGGAGCGACCGCTACACTCGTCACCAAATTTCCTGGACGCGCTATCAGCAGTCCGTTGAACGAGCAAGTCATCGTGGGCATCGCGGCAGGGGCTGGCATGATCGATGGCAAAGCGCGTTGTGCTGAAATCCAGTTCGTGGATTATCATCAATCAGCCGCCCAAACAATTCGTCTGGCGGCACGCGTCTTATATCAAAGTTATGGCGATTGGAGTGTGCCACTCTTGATCCGCACCAAGTCGGGTAGTGGTGGTGGTGGCCCTATCTCCAGCAGCACGGTAGGCGGTGGCGCGTATGGTCACTCTAATACGGGCGAGCAATGGTTCACTTCTATCCCCGGCATGATTACCGTTTGTCCGGCCACACCCTTCGATGCCAAGGGCTTGCTACTGCAAGCCGCCCGTTCACAATCACCCGTTACCTTCCTGGAGCGTGGGCGTCTCTATCGCTCCGAACCGCCAAAGGACAGCGACGGAAAGCTCATCGCGGCCATGGCAGAATTATGGAACGTTCCCGATGGCTACTATACGCTTCCGTTGGGGAAAGCGCGTCGTTTCCGCATCGGTGAGGGAGCATCCAGCCTCGCCATCATTTGTTGGGGTACGATGGTATTGGAAGCTTGTATGGCGGCAGCCAATATCGTCAACAGGGAAGGGATCGCGATAGATATCGTCGATCTGCGCACCCTGGCTCCATTTGACGAGGAAGCCGTCGCCGGGGCTGTGCGCGATGCCAACCGCGTACTTGTCGTTACCGAGGAGGCAGACCTGACCAGCTATGGACGCCATATCCACTCGTGGATTGTCCAGAACTGCTTCTACGATCTGGATAGCACGCCCGCTTTCATCTCCGCGCTGCAAGCTCCCCCTGCGCCGTACAACGCGCCGGAGGAGATCGCCTTCTATCCCACAACTAAAACGATAGAGGCAACCATCGAAAAGCTCTTGGCCGAGTAGGCTATCAGGACGACCGCACGGGTTGTCTTGGGAATAATTCACAAGCCCTGCCAGGTAGTACTAGGCCTGTGAATGATTGGGGAAATGCCGTTCTTGCATGTTCTTCCTGACGCCCCTTGTGGGCAATACCTTTCAAAGAAGAGGCTCTCTTGCGGTGTCACCCTAAGCGAGAGAAAAGGATCTCGGTCCGGCGAGAGAGATCCTTCGCTCTCGCTCAGGATGACACTCCTGAAATCGTTCGTTTGACTGGCAACATGTCTTCTTTGAACGGTATTGCCCTTGGTGGGCGTCAGGAATCATTCACAGACCCTGCTAGGTAGTACTACTTACCTCGACCGCTTCTAAGCAGGTATGATATACTAGCCCTCGGTTTCTCGTATAATCCATGGCCATACGTTATAGCTCTATTTACGACAGAGAGTGGGGACATCACTATTGAAACCACTGACAAAAAATACGCAATCGCAGCATGAAGATAAAGAAGATGCAGCAGTACACGCGAACACACGCTTGCACCACGGCTTACGTCCGGGCGTTGAGTGGTTTATTGTGCCTGTACTCGCGCTCATCGCCCTCATTCCACGTATCATACTAGCGCGACAGCTTGATCTTGTGACCGATGAGATCATCTATATCATGGGGGGGAAAGGCTATCTGCCGCTTGTGCTACACCACGATTTCACTTCAGTGGGGTGGGAATTCAACTATGAACACCCCCCAGTAGTAAAGCTGCTCATTGGCCTATCTATCTATCTCAATACACAATTTGGCCATCGGCTGAGCGAATTATTTGTGGCACGTATCCCCAGTATTCTCAGCGGAACCGTGCTCATTATTGCCATCTATTGGTTAGGGCGTAAACCCTTTGGACGTGTTGTTGCTCTGCTGGCTGCTCTGGCCCTGGCAGTTAGCCCATGGCTCGTCTATTTTAGTGCTCTGGCCTACCTTGACATGACGATGACCATGTTGATTACGCTGGCCTATCTTGTATTGTGGTACGCTATACGCCAACCGCGCTTTTATTTGCTCTCAGCCGCCTTAGTCGGATTGGGAGCCGCTAGCAAATATACCGCCGCGCTCGCTATCCCTGGCATGATTCTTTTCACGTTCTATTATTTTGTTGCTATTCGCCCTAGAATACCCCGTGAGCAAAGATCATCTGTGCCATGGGGTTGGTGGATTGGCGCGTTGCTCCTGATCCCGGTGGTATTTTTCATTGCCGATCCGGCTATCTGGCGCAATCCCTACTATCTGTTGATCCACAGTATCCTGTTTGAGTGGGATCACTCTATTAACGGCCATCTGACATTTATTGCAGGGCAATACAGCGGACATGTTCCCCGTTGGGCTGTGCTGTACATTCTGCTTGCTAAGTTGAGTATCTTTATCACCTTTCCCGCTATTTTCTTTGCGCTCTTTGCCATAGTACAACTGGTGCTGTTCCATCTGCATAAATCGAAGTTACAAGTCGCGGAAATCACCAGCATCGCTTTTCTGTTTATCTGGCTAGTTTCTATCGTGGGCATGTTCAGTCTACTCAACATCGTCGTTGGCACGCATTATCACTTACCACTGGCTCCGGCAGTCGCATTAGCAGGTGCATTGGGATTGGCAACACTCCTGCGCTATCGCCGTGGGGCATTGCTACAGCCATCTTCCAGCACTGTCAACACCAATGTTGAGCTTCCGGCTCAGGCCAGCCCGACAAAACCTGGCAAAATACGTCTGAACGGACGCGCTGCAATCATTTGCACTGCACTGACTCTCCTCCTGGTAGGACCGCACCTGATAGGCTTATCGACGAACTATGCAGCAGAAGGGTACACGAGCGAACTTTTTCAGAGTGAAAAC
Source organism: Ktedonobacteraceae bacterium (assembly GCA_051004815.1). Lineage (GTDB taxonomy): Bacteria > Chloroflexota > Ktedonobacteria > Ktedonobacterales > Ktedonobacteraceae > JBBQXY01. Next base: position 7,059 of record JBPCJY010000256.1, on the reverse strand, counting down.
TCAGTGCTACAAGTAGCCTATCCTGGATACCGTGAAGCAGGTTTGTGGCTAATAGCCCATACTCATTCGTCTGGTACTGTGGGTCTCGTTGCTCTAGCGGGAACGTTAAATCACGGTGACTATGCTAGCTCATGGTTTGGCTATAATCGTGCGTTGGAAGGAAGGCTCAAATTTTCCGAAGCTCATCCCGATGCCAGCAACAGCTCTTATAACTACCTGGTATGGCCTATGCACCTTGTCCAGCGTGGGTATGTCATCCCCCAGGCATGGCATGCTCACATTGTACATATCGTCATGGGCGGGAATACCGTTTACTGTTACATACTAGCCAGCAATCCTGCTACAATTATCTAATGGAGGCTGCCAAACTATACTGTGAGTACTGAACCAGCTAACTCTATCATTATACCTGCAAAGATTTCAATACAACATAACAAACACGAAGTAACCCCAGACGAGAAGACAAACCCGCGATTACAACGTAGATGGAACTGGCAAGATATCCTCTATATGCTGCTTTTGGTGGGGCTGGTGGTTGTTATGGCATATCATTTTACCCCTAATTTCACCGGCGAAGTAGCTGGTGAATGGTGGGACCCACTCCTCAATATGTGGACGCTCTCCTGGGATACCACGACGCTATTACACGCCCCAACACACTTGTGGCAGGCCCAACTGCTCTACCCCAATAACCTCTCATTATCCTATTCTGAGAACCTGTTGGGCGAAGCTATCATCTACGCACCCTTTTTTCTGTTGAGCCATAACCCTGTATTTGCCTATAATATGACATTCTATATCTCATTTCTCCTCTGTGGCACAAACATGTATATCATGGCTCGCCATTACACTGGCAAACCGCTAGCAGCATTTGTCGCGGCCTTGATCTACGCCTTTGCCCCCTATCGGCTAGCACAACTTGATCACATCCACATCATCGCAGGTGAGTGGATGCCTTTGGCCTTCCTCTATCTCGATCTTGCGCTCGAACAGGGACGCTGGCGCAACTGGATTCTCTTTGCCCTGTTCTATTTCCTGCAACTGTTGAGTAGCATCTACTACGGTATCTTTTTAAGTTATGCCCTGCTCGCCTTCGTCCTCATTCGCTACACGATACCCTTCATTGGTCAACTGCGCTCACGTAAAGGTACCTACGTCAAATATTTAGTGCGGCGTGCAATCCAGCCTGTTATTGTATTCGCCATTATGTTTATCTTCCTGGGCATCTTGATGGCACCGTACCTGGTCTCGCTGCAAGGTGGCTTCTCCCGCTCGTTGGGACAATCCACAGGGTACGCCGCGTTAGTACGCGATTTTATCTTTGCCGTCCCCTTTAACTGGCTCTATGGCACCAGCTATTACAACGGCATCGTTCTGCCCTATGATAGTGAACACTATCTATTTCTTGGCTTGACGACCATGGCTCTCGCCGCATGCGGCATCATTCTCGCCTGGCGGAAGCGAGCAACTGTGCTGCGTGCCTACAGCTGGACGGCTCTTATTGTATTGCTCTTCGCCTTTGGGCCTTTCTTGCAGTACTCAACCCCTAGTGGTGGCCCTTTTGTCGCGTCCGCCTCTAGCTTTTTGGGCAGGATTGCGTTACCGCCCAATCCGCCAAACATTCCCATGCCCTGGGTACTCGCCTATTTCGTGCTGCCTGGCTTCTCAGGGCTGCGCGTTCCCGCACGCCTGATTGGTGTGCTGTTGATTATGCTCGCCCTGCTGGCTGCCTTTAGTGTGGCATGGCTGCAAAACAAAGCCAGTGACTACACCGAGAAGCGGATACACACAGAGCAGACCGCAGTGCCTGCGAGACATTTTACCCGTCTCTCTCCATTACGTACAGTCGCCTTGCGCAGCCTACTGGTGCTGATCCCGTTGGCAATCCTGGTGGAGGCTGTGCCAGCCTATACCCCAGTTACGCAGGTACCAACCGGCAATGCCATTCCCGCCGTTTATCAATGGCTGTCGACCCATGGCAATCAAGAGCCGATTGTCGAGCTGCCAATGGCTTATTTGAACGAGGTATTTTCATTCAAACAAGAGGCATGGTATGACTACTATGCCATCTATCATACACATCCTATTGCCGACGGTTGGAGCGGCTATCGCCCACCTTTAACCAACGACATGGCTGCCTTGCTTTTGAACTTCCCATCGGCAAGTAGCCTGACTTTTTTAAAACAGTATCATATTCGGTATGTCGTATTACATCTTCAATACTACAACCCAGCGATAGCAACTACCATCCTGGCACAGGCAGAGTCTAATGCTGGCTTGCGCCGTATCGCCGTGTTTGGTAGCGATTCAGTCTGGCAGGTGATCTAAAACTATGAAACGTGCTCCCGTTCGTGATATTCTCTGGCTATTTACAGGCACCCGTCTCATCCTGATGATGGTGACGTACTTTGCTTACATTCTGCTTACCGCCCAAAAATATTCCAGCACTCCGGTCGATACCGCGGCTCTCCTGACCTCCTGGAATCATTGGGATGCCGCTAACTATGTCAGAATTGCGCAATTCGGCTATCAAACGCCTTTTGATGTAGCGTTCTTTCCACTACTTCCTTTGATGATCGCTGGTTGCGCCTATGTCCTGGGCAGTTGGAGCTATCTGACCGTAGGAACAGTGATCAGCAACGCCGCCTTACTCGGTGCGCTCTTTGTGCTCTACCAGATCGCTGTCGATGCTGGTGGGGAAAAGGTTGCGCGGCGTACCCTACTCTATCTGTGTCTCTTCCCAACAGCATTTTACTTCTTCGCGGTCTACAATGAGTCGCTCTTCATCTTGCTATCTGCCGGAACATTTCTCGCTATGCGCCGTCAGCACTGGTGGTTGGCTGGTATCCTGGGGCTACTGGCCTCGTTAGCACGGTCAGCGGGTGTCTTGCTCGTCATACCTTACCTCATCGAATTGTGGCAGTCTCGCGAGAGCATCATGGCTTCCCGACAAAATCTGCTGCTTAGAATAGTGCCGATTGTCCTGATTCCCACAGGCACCCTGCTCTACGCCCTCTATTGTTGGCATATATCTGGCAACTTTTTCGACTTTGTGAACGTACAGAGTCACTGGGGTCGCCATACATCCTGGCCATGGCGCGGCATCTTCCAGGCTTTTGTTGACCTGTTCTGGAATCAACCCTTTGGCTCATTCAACGAGGCGCATATCATCCTGGACTTGACTGCCACCTTGAGTTTTATAGCACTGAACATTATTGGATGGCGCAAACTGCGTTTAAGCTACAGCATCTGGGTGGCCGTCTTGCTGATCTACATTCTCTTGAGTCCTGGCACCGACAAAACGGATGTCCTTTTATCCAATCAACGCTTTGTACTCGAAATGTTCCCAGCATTTATTACCATGGCCATGCTCGGCATTAAGCATCCGCGCCTACATCAGGCCTTCATGATTGTGTTTCCCACATTACTGGCCACACTGAGCATTCTTTTTATTATGAATCGGTGGATGGTTTAGCGGATGAGAGAATGAGAGGATGAAAAAATACGTATGAGTCAGAAAAATATAGATGTATCGCCACCCATAGAAAAGTCTGTCGCAACAGCAGTCACAGCCCAGCAGCAAGTGCCAGTACGCGTAGTAGCACTCTGCGGTGTGGGCATATTGCTTTGTATACTGGTCAGTGTTAGCCCTATATTTCACCTGGCAGGGAAAACATTTCTTTTGTCGCTGCGTACCAATCGGTTTCTCCTCGCCTGGGGTTCCTGGTTGCCCTATGATCTCCATCTCGCCCAGCCGCAACGTGCCTCGATGATCGCCACCAATAGCATCGAGTTCTTAGTGCTGATTGCCCTCTCCTTTGGCGTGTATGCACTGTGCGCCGTGTTCATACAGCGACAACAAGCTGACTCTCATTTCACCAACATCACGCGTATCATCTGGCTTGTCGCGATAGTGGGAGGGCTGATCTATGTCCTCACACCCGCCATGCTCTCACGCGACATCTTTGTCTATGTTGGCTATGGGCGCACCATCGCACTGCATCATGCCAATCCCTATTTTGTCGCACCGGCAGCCTTTCCCAAAGACCCATTGACTTCCTATGATGATTGGCAATTTGCTACCGCTGCCTATGGGCCATTTTGGCTCGCTATCTGCTCAATCATGGCATTGGTGCCGGGCAATTCACCGTTGCGCTATCTCATAGCTTTCCGGCTCTTGAGTTTCGCTTCTTACCTGTTCAATATCTGGTTGGTGACGCTGATCTTGCAGAAAATGGGCAGATCTCCACGCACAGTCGCCCTTGGCACACTGCTTTACGCCTGGAATCCCCTCGTGATAGAAGAAAGTTGCCTTGGTGGCCACAACGACACCATTATGGTTAGCCTGCTCTTGCTGGGTATATGGTTTAGTCTGCGTGCTGAGCAGCAGAACTTTGCTCGCCCAGCGCGTTATCTTTTACCCATTATTGCCTTTACGCTGGCGACGTTAGTGAAGATCACCGCGTTGCCGCTCATTGCATTGTTCCTGGTCTTATTGGTTCGTAGAGCTATGTCCTCCTGCGCAATCATTCCTTCTTTGCGACTGGAACATATTCGCTCGCTGGATTGGCAATCAGCCTTGCAAAAGGTACTTTTGGCCGGTATGGTGAGTGGCCTGATCGCTGCTATTTGTTACGCTCCCTTCTGGCTTGGACATAGTACTCATGACATTATGCAAAGTTTTTCCGCGCCTCCATCCGCACGCTATTCAGAAAATTCAATTATGCGGGCCGTGCATGAATGGATTCATGCACATGGTTCACCTGCTCAACCATCTTGGGTCTATACAGCACTCAATTTCTTTAACCAGCGCATAGTTTGGGACAGAATCAGCTATATTTTCGTGGCTGGCACAACCATTATAGGTGCAATCTGGCTATGGCTCGTGCCAACCACACGTACCATGGTTCTTGCCGCGCTTCTATCGCTGGGTGCATTGCTCTTGATTACCCCCTGGTTTTTCTCGTGGTATGGCATCTGGCTTGTCGCTCTCGCCGTTATCTGCTTGCCCACCTCAATTGATCGCCTTGGCTGCGCCCTGATTGCCTTAGCACTCGTCTTCTCCGCTAGCGCATTCGTCACGTATGTAGCAGCCGTCGGCGGTTGGAGTGGCTTTAACTGGCTAGCAATGGCTACGCCACCGATACTGGCTTTCCTGGTTTTCCTGATATGGAAAAATACAACGCATGTGCATTTACTGGCTGATGCCGATGCAATTACAATGTGAGGTTCAAACGAAAACAATTGTCGCTGTAGCGATAATCATCTATAGCATTTTTCGCAGTCGTCGCACACGGTGATTGCACACAACCACGCCAGCCAAAAATACTGACCAGTAGAATGCGGCACTAGTAGATAACTCCTGTTTTTCTATCTTCACAATAACCGATATGCTACAATAGCATACAGTTAAGAGAACTATCGTCCAAACATGGAAGTGAGGTTGTTGTATGCCGACATTACAAGAAAATCAACAATTTGAGCGATATCGTATACATCGATGGCTGGGGAATGGTGTGTCCGGCGAAAGTTACGAAGCAACAGATATGATGCTACAACGCAAGGTAACACTAAAACTCATCCATCCATGGACGCCACTTCCCGAATCGGCCCGGCGACAATTCTTTCGCGAAATGCAAGGTATTAGCCAACTCCATCATCCCTACCTGGCCTCTGTCCTCAACTACGGCGAACTCGACAACAGGCTCTATAGTGTGCGTCGCTATGTTAGCAATGGCTCTCTTTTAAGTGCTGAGGGCAGGTTATGGTACCGACCACCACTGCACGTAGCAGATGCTATTCACTATGGAGTACAACTGGCCCAGGCACTTGCCTATATACATCAGCAGGGATATTTACATGGTTCGCTGACCTTTTCCAACCTTCTCGTCTTGCGTAGCGGCAATATTGACAATGAAGCGGATTTTGCCCCTTTCCTGGTGGCCGATGTAGGCTTAACCAATTTTGTGTGTCGCTTTGGTCAACCGAGCCATACCTACTTGTCGTTGACCGCAGCACCGGAGCAGTTGGGCAAACGCGTCACACCTGCCAGTGATCAATATGCTCTGGCTAGCATACTCTATTTCTGGCTTTCGGGCCGTCCCGCTTTTGTCGGAAGCCCGGCAGAAATAGAGCATATGAAACTGACAGAGAGCATAACGCCGCTCTCCTCGCTCAACTCTTCAATCACCATTGAACAAGAAAGCATTCTTCGTCGTGCCTTTGCTGTCTACCCAGAGGAACGATATCCCTCAATGACATCTTTCGCGGATGCACTCGCTTTTTCAATCTCACACGAGGAAACCACTGGTGTATCCGCTTTTGACCAGGTACCGAACCCGGAGCCTTTACCACAACCGGCTCCCGAACCCTTGCCGGTACCTGCACCGGAACCCTTGCCGCAACCGGCTCCCGAACCCTTACCGCAACCAGCTCCCACGCCCTTGCCTGAACCCGCACCCGAACCCTTGCCACAACCAGCACCTGACGTCTTTACCTCCCCCGTGCCTGAAACTGATCCTATGCCGTTACCCACTCCACAGACCGACTTCAGCAACGAAATAGTCATATCCACGCAACACGAGGAGATACCTGAGCAGCAACCCACGTTGCAACCCTATCTTCTTATTAGCCTGTCTGGTACGCAAAACGATTATATATTCTTACTCGAACGCGAAGAAATAGCCATTGGACGGGCCGGTGATAGCGATATCTTGCTAGAGGAAGATGCGTTGGCCTCGCGACATCACGCTCTACTAAGACACGAAGGCAATCACTATGTGCTCTACGATTTGCGTAGTGCCAGCGGTGTTTTTGTCAATGGACAAAAACTGTGCGCGGAGCAAGGCTATCGACTAACCGATGGCAACTTAATCAGCATCGGCAACTATGAGCTTATCTTCCACCAGATAGCCTCTGTGACTGCTCAGGAAGCATTAGCATAGGTGCCGTAAGCCCCCTGGCGCAGAGACATGGGGATATAAGGCACACTGTTGTTTTTAGGTAACACTTGCAATCTATCTAAAAATGTGCTATACTGTACAGTATGAGAAAGACGTT
>JBPCJY010000255.1:0-55912 GCA_051004815.1 Ktedonobacteraceae bacterium | reverse complement strand
CGGATACAACCGATAGTGAAACGTCTTTCTCATACTGTACAGTATAGCACATTTTTAGGTAGATTGCAAGTGTTACCTAAAAACAACAGTGTGCCTTATATCCCCATGTCTCTGCGCCAGGGGGCTTACGGCACCTATGCTAAGGGATTTTGCTATACTGTTCCTGCTTCAAGAGCTAGCGGTTAATCTAGGTCTAAATAACTTGGGCTGGATCGGTTTTCTCCAGTAGCTTTGATAAATTTCGAGATCGCCAAACAAAACGTAGCTTACATATCTTTCAACAATATCCTCAAAGGCATGTGACTCTATCTCACCGATTTTGGGATGTGACAATACAAGCTGTATGTTATTATTTCCCCGATGGACCAGGCCATCCCTCATTTTCTTATAATGTCGAAGCGCTTCAATATCGGCTTCCCGCGTGGGCATATTCGCCTGTTTCGCGAGGTTTACAAACCGGCTCATCACAGATGGATTTTGGTTGGCCACAAGAGCATCCAAGAATAAAAGCAGTTTTTCTTGTTTCTCGCCACTTTCACTGTGCGTCATAACCAACTCTCGTAGAGTTTCAGCGTGGCGTTGCTTTTCTTGGGATATTTCACCTTTTACTCCTTTCAGAAGCATTTCAAGCGTGGTAAATAAGGCATTGAACTTTGAGACAGGATCTCCCTCAGACCATGCTTTCATCAACCATCCTAAAATTTCGCCATTCCATTGAGATGCATCCTCATGAGGAAGCAAAGATGTAAACTGTTTTATCTTGTGAAATCCTCGAATACTCATCTGAACATCATCCAAAAGTTCTACCGGAGTACCGATAACAGATATCGCAAAGCCGCTATCGCGTAAGGCGACAAAATTCCCATTTAAGAGTCCCATGACGAACTGGCGATGAAATTTCAGACCAATGGTTCCACTGATAAGATCAGCAATACAACGGTATTCCTCGCCATCTTTCTCTGCGAAACAGAGTATCTCATCCCTTACCGTTAGGTCTTGCCGATGAAATGCCTGAGAAAGAGCGTTGTCCACCTCTACATCGCGGAAGATGCTTATTTCGGTGAAGAAGCTCCTCGGATGCGATGATTCTGCCACGTCAAGATGATACGCGATATTCTTGTTGGTCTCAGCTCCTGGGTGAGCATAATAGTCATCATTCTTTTCAATACAAATTCCAAATCGCGGTTTTGGTCCGATATAGATCTCTGCATGATAGTAATCCTCAAATGGAAACGCTACATGCATTTCATCGAAGCCAGTAATGGAGCAGTCAATAGCGTCATAAAGTCTCCGGTACCCAACGCGCTCAATCGCCATGTTTTAACCCTCTTGTTTTCATTTCATTCCATATATATCAATTTCTCTATGTATCAACTATACACCTCACCAATTATCCAAGCAAACATGTCGAACATTTGTATTATTTTTGGGTAGGTGTCCTACTTACTTTCCGCTCGCGTGTTTCAACGCTACCTCGCCTTAAACCACCAATCCGTGCCATGGCGTTGTAAAAATGTCAGTTCGACTTCAGCATTCATATACAGCCGGATGGCCGCTGCCGTGGGATAGAGCGCGTTCAATTCTGAGAAACAAAATGCAGCCAGCAGTGCTAGCAAACCGGAAATCAGAATAGCAATCCACCCGGAATCGCCCGCCAGATAGTAAGTGAGTTGAATGCGGCCAAGCAAGCTAACTGCGGCATAAGCCAGACCCGTGCTCGTAGAAACAACCGTGCGGAATTTCAGGACACGCCGCAATGAGACGGGCGTACTCATATGACCTTCTATACGCTCATCCCTTGAGCAAGTGATGTATTTTGAGTGCGATCTGTAACGAGAGTCGTAGCTCGGCGTCTTCCAGTGAATGCCCCAGGATTTCTTCAATACGTCCCAGGCGATAGAGGAGAGAATTGCGGTGTAAGTGCATAGAACGAGCCGTCTCGCTGAGGTTGCCGTTGCAACGAAAGAACCCTTCCAGCGTATCAATGAGCGTGCTATCACCACGGGTATCGGCTTGCAAGATAGGGCCGAGGATTTCAGTATAGAACTCGCTGAGTTCGCTCTGACCGTTGAGATGGAACAGCAGTCGGTAGATACCCAGGTGGGCGAACGAGTGGAGTTTGTTTTCGCCGAAAAGCCGCCGTCCGATTTCCAGTGCTTGCTGCGCCTCACGTAAGGATTGGGGAATAGCGGCCAGCGTGTGTACCGCTCGTCCCAGGCCAATGGAATAGGCGAGTACATTGCTGTTATGGTTTTGGCCTGGCTGTAAACGGGCGTGTACACGTTCCAGGCGAGCTAACAGCAGCGTTTCAGCATCGGGGCTATCTATTTCCATCGGACTAAGTGGAAGAATGGCTGTGACTTTATTAGTTTCGGTTAATATCCAACTGTTGGGCCAGTCGCGCAGCAGTTCATCACGCACGCGTTTGTTCCATTGAGCCTGAAAACCGTTGCTCAAGTCTTCAGCTTCAGTTGTGAGCATTTCAAAAACGGCAATCACCTGGGGCGTGGTCAGATCATAGCCCAGCAGACGTGCGCGTGCCAGCATCTCTTCCGGTTGCTGGTAATTCCCCTGCAATACATCCATGAAAGCCTCTATTTGGTAGCGACTCTCAACCTCACTGCGCTCTTTCTCACGCGCAAACTCAAGTGCCAGGATGGGTACAACCTGGCCAAGGATAATGCGCTCAAGATAGTCGAAATCGCCATTATCCCCGATCAATGAGAGGTGGCCTACGACCTCGTGGCGCAGCAGAATAGGGGCTGTGATGCGCGTGAGGCCTTGTTGCCAGAGCGCGTCATCGCTGATGATCGCCGGTAATTTGAGCATATTTCGCTCATCATGTGGCGTTGGCGCAGCCTGGAGGCGGACATACTGTTCGGCATCTTGCACGACAACCCATTTATGGCAGCTGCGGGCAAGATGCTCACACACCCCTTGAATACCTGCCCCCTGGATGCTCAATTGCATAAGCTGGTGTGAGATTTCCGAAGCTTTGCGCTCAATTTCACCCCGGAAGCTCACAACAAAGGTAATGACCTCGCGCTCAATCTCTTCTAATGCAGCGGTTGGCGGGAGAAGGATCAATGGGAAGTGTAGTTGGTCAGAGATGATGCTGGCCTCATTGCCTAGAGCCTCAACCGACAAAGCCGCTACCGCTACTGCCGCAACCCCTTCCTGCTGAAGGCTCTTTAAGAGGTGTGGCAGCGTTTCATCAAGACGGCGCAATTGTGGCAAGGTGAGCAGAGCAAGTTCACCGCCGCGTACACTTTCAAAGGCGGGAAGACGTGAACGCATACGGCAGGACCATGTCACCCGACGTTCCAACCCCCCTGCTCCTCCTACGAGATGGGCATCGCGTGAGGCAAGCAAGGTGAGTATATTACGCACTGAGGCTGAAGATGTAGGAGTAGGTGAACTGCTCATTTCTTACATAAAATAGGGAAGCGCGGCTATTATCGCCGCGCTGTCGATGGTGTAGGAGTGCCACTGGCCTTTTGGGCCTGGCGTTTCTCTTCCATTTTCTTGGCTTTTGCCAGGTGTTTGTGCCATGCTACTTTTTTTGTCTTGTTCATGCTTGTCATTTCTCCTTATAAAATTAAAAACTATGGTAGCTACCATTCGTTGTGTTGGTGCTGGGCAATGCCTACCACCAACACAAGAAAATTATTACTCTTCGGATTCGGAAGGATTGCTTTCAAAATCAATTTCGGTCATGTCGTCGGGTTCTTCACCGCCATCGTAGTATTCGTCGTCGTTGCCCAGATCATCATCATCGTCGCGATCATAGCGCAGCATACTATCTTTGGTGTAGGCGCGGATAGTATCGCCACTACCTTGCGATGGGAAACTCACTTTGCCGAACATCGTGGGATGTTGATAATCTTCACGAATAATGAGGCGAATCTGACCATGTTCCATCGCCAGAATCGCGGCAGCATAGCGGTTGCCTCCCTCCATGAAGTTAATCAAGCGATTGGCCAGTCGCGGCTCGATCTGCCCAATATCTTCTCCGACGGCATTGCGTGCAAAAATTGTGTGTCCGTTGACATGCAACTGTACCTTGTCACCAACACCAACCTTGGCCAGAACAGCCCCCGAAGCGATGTTAATGAGTTCAGTCATGCCGGTTTTGCCCGTCTCTTCAATAAACAGGCGTGGATCAATACGCTCACTTCCAGCATGAGTCTGTATTGGTGTCTCCTGGAGCAACGCGAGTCGATCCAGGTTTTTCTTGGCAATAGTGTTTTGAGGGCTATATTTTAGCGTTTGGGCGTAAGCCTGTCGCGCCTCCGTATACTGCCCTAGCTCACTATACGCTTTGCCGAGTCGATTGAATGCATCTGGCTCGGCAGGGAAGAGATTCAAGATATTCCTATTGGTGGAAACAGCTTCTTCCCACTGGCTGGATAAAGCTTGTTGTATCGCTAAATCTGTCCACTGTTTCTTCAGGCGTGCTTTCTCTTCTGCCGATTGTGCTTGCATCATCGATGCCTCCTCCATCATCAACGTTCCTTTCTTGGAGCCCCTTGGCTTGAGCCAGAGGGAGGGAAAGAAAGGCTCTCGCAGACAGCGGTCTCTTCTTCGTCAAGCCCCTTGCGGGGAACGGGAGAAACGCGGTCTCCCATTCAGGTGACTTCAAACAAGATGAAGTCCGGTTCCACGCAACCGTCAGGTGCTCTTCGACAACGTTATGAAACGGTTTGTGCAGAGACAGCACTGGCCCGAACCCCGTCAGCCTGTTTAACCATCTCCCGTAGAGCAGTGGACTAGAGCAGGCATCCACTGGTACCTATATATTCGCTTCTAACGTAGCCCCGTCAGGGGAACCCCTGGTGGCTGAGTCTAGTCAAGTCCAGGCTTGTGGAAGACGGGCATATCGCTGCCCCATCCGCAAGCCCACGGCTTTAGCCGTGGGGTACTTGACCATGTTTTGTCGTTTGTGTATTATACCGCAACCATGCAACCCTGCAAGGACCAGGCGGTCGTGCGCTCAATCTCTACTTTAGCGAGGTCACCAGGGCGAATGTCGCATTCCGCCTCTGGCTGCGGGAAGAAGACCAGCTTATTCGTGCGGTTGCGACCTTTCCATTGCTGGCGTCCATGCGTGCTGTTTTCCTCTTCAACCAAAACCTCTTCGATGTTCCCAAGATACTGCTGGTTTATTGCAAGGGCGATTTTTGCCTGTACGTCTTCTACCGCGTGCAATCTGCGTTTCTTTTCGGGCAGCGGGATATCGTCTTCCCAACGAGCCGCGACCGTGCCAGGACGCGGTGAGTAGGCCGCAACATGTACAACATCAAAACGAATCTCTTCAATCATGTCCAGTGTGTGCTGGAACTCTTCTTCTGTCTCGCCACAAAAACCTACAATTACATCTGTTGAGAGCGAAATGCCGGGCCATAGTTCGCGCACCCGTGCGATTTTCTCGCGATATTCATCCAGTGTATAGCCACGTTTCATGCGCTTGAGCAGGTTGTCGTCACCGGCTTGCACCGGAATATTGAGGTGCTCACAGACCTTAGGGAGCTGCGCCATACGCTCAATCATACTATCGGTCATATGTCGTGGATACGAAGTCATGAAGCGAATGCGCTCCAGAGCATCAATTGCGCTAAGTTGCTCCATTAAATAAGCGAGGTCGGGCTTATCTGGCAAATCCAGGCCATAGGCCTCCACCGTTTGTCCCAGCAGTGTTAGCTCCCTGGCTCCTTTTCCAACCAGCGCACGGGCTTCTATGACCAATTCATCTACGGGACGACTACGTTCGCGCCCGCGGCGATAGGGAACAATACAGTAGGTGCAGACTTTGTTGCAGCCCAGCACAACGGGCAACCACGCGGTTGGACTGGCCTGTGCCGGTTCAATCTTCGTGGGATAATGAGCAAGGCGTTCACCCGGCTTTGGCGTAATCGCCATCGGTAGCACAGTGCGTTTCCCAATGGTATTGAAGGAGGTCGCGAAAGTGGGTGAAACTGGCTCAGTCGGGCTTGCATCTTCTTGCTCGAAATACGCATCCTGCTCATTGGGTAGATATTCGATATCGAGGCAACCCGCCCCGGAGATGGGCGTCCATCGCTCTTCCAGGAAGCGTGGCAGGATATCGGCCTGCTCCACTTTCATGAACAGGTCAATATGTGGATAGCGGTGTCTCAGTTCATCGATGGTTTTCTGATTGCCGATCATGCAGCCCATCAACGCGACCAGGAGATCACTACGTTTGGCTTTAGCCTGTCGCAGCAGGGCCAGCTGGTTATGCGCCTTCTCCTCTGGTGCTTTGCGTACGCTGCATGTATTGAGGACCACGAGGTTAGCCTCGTCCATGCTGGTCTCTTCCCAGCCTAACTCATCAAGGATCGTCTGGATGCGTTGCGAATCCGCTTGATTCATCTGGCAGCCGACCGTCCAGATATGATATTTCCCGCGTGCAATAGTGGTCGTCGTGGTCATCTCTCAGCCTCTCCGCGTGTCAATGGTATATGTCTGCAACTCCCTGGGTATACAGTTCTGCTATTTCGCTTCCTAAGCAACGCATTATACACCAAATTAGCGGCCCTGTCACTGTATTTTTGGGCAGACTCTCTATTCTTTCATTCTCACGTCATATGCCAGCGTAATGAATGGACTTGAAACCCCATTTTTGACGTACAATATAACTAAAAGGAGGATACACAGCATGCTACTTGCCGGAGATATTGGGGGTACCAAAACTAACCTGGCCGTTTATTCGCCTGAAGCCGGTTTGCGCAAACCGTTGGTTCAGGCCACCTTTCCCAGTGCCATGTACCCTAGCCTGGAAGCATTGGTACGCACCTTCCTGGCCCAGATTCACCTGACCGTAGATCGAGCGAGTTTCGGCGTAGCTGGCCCGGTTATCGCGGGCCAGGCCACCATTACAAACTTGCCCTGGGTGATGGATGAGCAAGAACTGGCCGCGACGCTAAACCTTTCATCTGTCCACTTGCTCAATGATCTGGACGCCGTCGCCCACTCTATTGCATTCTTGGAGCCAACAGAAATTCAAACACTGAGCCAGGGACAACCTGTTGCTAGCGGAAATATCGCCGTCATCGCTCCAGGGACGGGTTTAGGCGAAGCTTTCTTAACATGGGATGGGTCAAAGTACCGTACCCACACGTCTGAGGGCGGCCATAGCGATTTTGCCCCCACCAATGAACTGGAAATTGAACTGCTGCGCTATCTCCTGAAACGCTTTGACCATGTCAGCTATGAGCGCGTATGTTCCGGCAAGGGCATTCCCAATATTTACGCCTACCTGCGAGACACCGGCCATGCAGATGAATCGGCCCTGCTCAAAGAGCAACTGGCTACTGCTGAAGACCTCACACCCATCATCGTCAACGCGGCCCTGAATGCATCAAGTGAGCTTTGTGTTGATACGCTGAATACCTTTGTCTCAATACTAGGGTCGGAGGCTGGCAATATGGCCCTCAAGGTTATGGCGACCGGTGGTATCTACCTGGGTGGCGGTATCCCACCGCGCATCCTCTCGTTCCTGGGACACGAGCGCTTCATGCACGCGTTCCGCGACAAAGGGCGTTTTGTGAAGTTGCTCAACGACATGCCTGTGCATGTTATCCTTAATCCTGCCGTTGCGCTTTTAGGAGCGGCTAGCCATGGCCTGGAATTGTAAAACAAGAAAAGAGGAGCTACGATGTATACGTTGCCTAAAGCCATTACCTTCGATTGTTATGGCACGTTGATCGACTGGGAAAGCGAAATTGCGCAGTTTTTTACGCAGAGATTGGCTGAGAAGCATATAACGGGAGTAGATGCTCGTGCTTTACAAGACTATTGGGAAGAAGTACAGTTTGGCTACATCCAACAACAGTATCGCCCCTATCGGCAGGTATTGCGCGATACCATGAAACTGGCCTTTGATCAATTTTCTTTGCCCTATAGCAAAGATGATGTGGAAGCTTTTGCCCATTCGATGGGCCAATGGAAGCCGTTTCCAGACAGCAGGGAAGCGATTCTGGCCTTGCAGCAATACGTTAAAGTCGTGCTCATTACCAATACCGATGACGAGATCATCCAGGAGACGCAGAAGACGATAGGTGTGCGCTTTGATGAGATCATTACTGCCCAGCAGGCAGGGGCATATAAGCCGAGTCACAAGGGTTTTCTCCTGGCGCGTGAGCGACTACAGCTGCCTAAAGCGGATATCTGGCACGCAGGCTTTGGCTTTAAGTATGATATTGTGCCAGCCACCGAACTTGGTTATGTCACAGTCTGGGTCAATCGCCAGGGCGAGGTGCGTCCAGTAGATGTGAAAGAGACGTTTCTTGTCGGCGATATGAGAACATTAGCCTATCTGGTTAAGGGGATTGCGGCTTCTGTTTGATGTATTAGTGGTGTTCTGTAAGAAGCAGGTCTGGTAGCCATTGGTTGCCAGACCTGCTGCTTCCTTACGGAACTTTTGCGAACTATCTCAGACAGTAATTAGCTCACGTTCAATGTTACATCATCGACGTACATATAGGTGTAGTACGACTGCCCACCTGAATTCTCGTTATCGAGGAATTGGATGCCGATAGTTTGGCCCGCGTAAGAAGACAGGTCAAAGGTCATCTGTATCCAGCTTTGATCGTTCGTCGTGTTGACAAAGAGTTGCTTTAGCACTGTGCCGCTACTATTTATCACATCGGCCTCTTGCCAACCGTATGTGCTGGAGTCGTTGCTCGCCGGCCAGTAGTAGAAGCTCAAGCTGGCTCTATGCGTAGCAGACGGAACTGTTACCATCTGGTACGCGGTAGAGTTCCCTTGCTGCCCACTGCTCGTCCCCAACTTTAGCGCATACGACCCACTGTGCGCCTGCGTCGAGCTTCGTCGTGGATGCGTTGCGCCACCATAAACCCAACTGCTGCTGCTTGACTCAAGACCTCCATTCTGGATAAGGTTTATACCCGGTCCAGGTGTAGATGTCGGTGTGTTGGTTGGAGTAGCGGTCGGCGTATTGGTTGCGGTCGCCGTAGGTGTTGGTGTATTGGTCGGTATAGGCGTATTCGTAGGAGTCGGTGTAGGCGTATTGGTCGCTGTAGGAGAGGGAGTATTCGTAGGCGTTGGTGTAGGTGTGCTACCACCGCCAGTGAAGAAACTGGCAATGACATGGCCACGGCTATCGACCGGGGCGGGTAGTCCAAGCGCATACATATAGTTGGTGCTCAGGTCGTCAATGCCCATCGTCGTGCTGTACGTCAAGCCACTCACAATCCCCGGCCCTGCGAAGACAAAGGGATCGTGCCGTGTTGAACCTTGACCGGTGCTGCCCACCCCATAGAAATTGTCGAAGCTGGTATGGTCGTTCTCAGCCTCGTCAGACGTGATAGAGACATCTGTATTGCCGCTATAGTTGTTCTGTTGCAGCCAGGTTTGCAGCAAACCAAAGGCTTGCTCGTCCCACCCGCTGGCTTGTTGGTAGAGGCCGCCAGCACTATCGGGGCTGGTGCTTTCTACGGAACGTCCTTCGGCCTCCGTAATAGGCATGTAGACCACGAAGCCATTTGGGTTAGAGGCGTGGGCCGTGATAAAGTTCTCGACCTCGGTCACCCATTGCGTTGGCACGCCGTTAATGTTTTGCCCCAGCGAGATTTGATCCACGTTGGCATTGGTGATGTGTCCTGTTGGGTAATCGTTCCCGCCGATAACCGCGGTATTCATACCATAACTTTTCGCCACATCAAAGATTGACTCTTGTCCAAAGACTTCCGACCCACCATACCAGATATTGGTATCAAGGCCATCGGGTTGTCCCCATACTTTGCCTGGGGCGTCGGGTGTACGCCAGGCGGGATATGAACCGACGGCTATCTGGTAGTGGTCAATCGGCGACCAGCCATACTGTGTCCAGGCCTCGGTCGCTAGCACACCTGCCTGAGCAAGCTGATGAGTAGCCGGAGAACTGTTCATCATCGACTGACTATCATTGAACCAGGAATCATGATATGTTTCATCGTAGTCTACAATGATGAGATTCTTGGCTCGACCAGCAGAAACAGTACGTGACCCTGGGACTGCGATGGGGCTTAGACTAAAATTGGCCGTCGCAGTACTACTTACATTGACACTCATCTGTTGCGCATCTTTGTAGAAAGGCTGTGTCCCACTGATGGCATAGCGACTGGCCGCGAGATTATAGGTTCCAGCGGCAATGCTACTGAAACTGTAGCTGCCATCATTGGCGGTTGTTGCGTACTGGGCCGTCGATCCGACCGCGCCAGCACTGATACCGACCAGGGCATTGGCGACCGGATTCCCCGTGCTAGCATCCTTGACAACACCACTCACTGTTGCGCTGCCCGCCGCCAGGCCCACTCTTTGTGCGTGGATTGAGCCACTGGGGAGGTCATCAGTATCGCCAAAGGCACTGGATGGAACGTAATTGTTATTGGGGCCGCCATGACCCGACTGTGCATAAAGGGAAATACCACGCGGAATAAGTACGATTGATGAAATAAGCAGCACTGAGACAGCTAATGCCGCTACGATAGTGTAACGACGCCGGGATAGCCATCTAAAGCCTGTTCTTTGCACTTCCCTACTCCTTTCCAAATACGAAGAACATGAGAGCTAGCCATTGCTAACTCTTTGCTATTCCATGCAGATACGAATAGCGTTTCTGCATGGAAAACTGCTTTGATGAATATGTTAATCAGACCCCGATCCATCGACATTCTCGGTCACTTTATCGACGGTGACTTCGACTTTTGACCATGTTGGCTGCGGAGTTGTACCCTGAATGTTATAAGAGACCGTTGCTCCGCCAGCTACGTTATCAACATTGTGAATGGTCGAAGCGATGATTTTTCCAGTGGCATCAAGCAGAGCAACTTTCACATAGATATCGTGCTGCTTGCTATCGCCATTCTTGAGCGTGCCAACCACTTCAAATGTGGTACCAGAAACGATTTTCGCGCTCGGTTGCCCGATGAGTGAAACCATCTTAGCAAGAGCGGTGGCAGTTGCGGTAGTGGGCGGCACTGCGGCCTGTTGATTCGTTGTGGGAGCAGTTGTTGATGTGTTTGCAGTGGACGTATTGCTGCCACAGGCACTTAATAATGCCACCAACATCAGACCAAGTACGATAAAGCTATACGATGGACGCCATAAACGGGACAAAGCCATGAATAGTCTCCTCCTTACAAAATTGCCTCAAATGATAACGGTGCTTCTAACGCGGAATAGATCGATGAATCCTTCCACGGTTTGAATAAACGAGAACCCTGAGTTTGATTGGGGGGTATAAAGAGCTAGCTTTAACCTGGAAATAGGGGATTTTTCGTAGGAATGCAGTTTACTTTGGGGAAAGCGATATTTTCTATGAAAGGTTATAGCTTTGCGACGGAAACTGCCTGTGCTCCTATTGGGTGCTTTGCTGCTTTTGACAGCGTGTAGCTCATCTCCATCATCATCACGGCCAGTGGCAAACCAGAATCACGTCATTTCTGCATCGTTGCTCCAGGGGTCAAGCATAGGCGATTGGCCGATGTTTGGTTATGATCCTGGACATACCGGATATGTAGACCCGCTGGTGCAATCACATGCTGCACAGGGCAAGTTAGTGTGGTCGCAAAAAATTGGCCCGATCTTTTCTTCAGCAGTGGCGGGCCTGGGAATGCTCTTTATTGGCAGCACCGATGGCTACCTGTACGCGCTTCGACAGGGTACTGGAACGGTGGTGTGGCGTAATTTCCTACGTGACAACCTGACCGATTCCACCCCTGCCTTGGAAGGCCAGGTGCTATTCGTCGCTGTACATAGCACTGCACTGGCAGCACTCGATGCTCATACCGGTCAAGTCTATTGGCAATTTGAGACAAATGAGAAGCTCCAGGCGGCTCCGTTAGCGGTAAACGGTCGCGTCTTTCTTGCCACGCGTACCACCACATGGACGCTCGATGCCACCAACGGAAAGCTGCTGTGGAAGTTTCATCGCGGCGTGGAAGGTTGGCCAACAACTGCTTCGCCTACAGTGATAGGCAATACTGTCTATAGTAGCCTGGGTTCGGGAACGCAGTTTTGGGCCTTGAATGCAGCAAATGGGCAGCTATTGTGGTCTTTTGATACGAGAGATCGTATAACCAGCTCGGCTCTCGTGTCCAGCAATATGGTCTATGTCGCGACCTGGCATGGCACCATCTATGCGCTGAATCGTAGTAGTGGGATAGAGCTCTGGTCGTATTCACTCAATGCGGAACTCAATCAAACCGTGGTTGATGGCATAGCGGGAAGCATGGCTCTAGCGCATGATCGGCTCTATGTCGGCGACTACCGGGGGACATTGCTCTGCCTGGACGCGCTAAAAGGCCGTGCTATCTGGCGTTATGCAACAGGTACCGAAATTTTAGCGACTCCAATTATAGCTTCCGATCTTGTCTATGTAGGTTCTGGCGATGGCTATTTTTACGCGCTGGATACGCGCACAGGCCGCCCTGCATGGCGTTATTTTACAGGAGAGGTGAGAAGCTCAGCATCCTTAGCGAACAGCCATATTTATGTTGGGAGCCTCAATGGGATGATGTATGCGTTCAACTAATGGTGGGGCGCGATTTCTCGCGCTTTGTATTATCCTTTGCTTATGTTCTGCCTGTAGTACTGGCCCATCTCAACAGGCTACCGTCACACCTGTGGCCACAGCTCCAGCTTTGGCGGCAGGGGAAGCCATTCTGCCGTATTCGCAGATACATTTTCATGATGCTCCATTGCCGACGCAGGCCGATCTTCGGTTGCCTGTTAACGCGTGGTCGCTAGAGGGCTATGATAGTACCGCAACGCGTGCGGTCACTCTGACATCATGCTGTGGCGGGCAATCTTCATCTTCTGGAACACCGTTAACTCCTGCACCGCTCTGGTTTCGCTCGTTTGGGATGCCATTGCTCAACGCACCTATCATCGGCAATAATCATGTGTACCTCCTTGCGCCGGATGGATATTTACATGTGCTGGGTGTCCATACTGGCGCAGAGCAATGGCGTGTACCGATGGGTGGTGAGATGACAGCTAATGGATTGGCCCTGGCGAACGGGTTACTTTATCTTGCCCTGGCTGGACATTATATCGCGGCTCTAGATGCAGATACCGGACAATTGCGCTGGCGTTTTGATACGGTAGGAGTGGTGCGAGCCGCGCCAATGGTCGTTGGCCGAGATTTGCTGGTTGCCAGTGGTGCTAATTCGCTCGTTTGTCTTGACGCTTTGACAGGTGAAGAATATTGGGCCTTTCATTCAGAAGATGCGCTGGCGCAGTTCTGGCCGACACGCACTCCTCCTGCGATTGCCCATGGCCTGGTATATGTTGCGCTGGGAGCCTCGAATGAATTTAACGCGTTGGACTTGCGTACAGGTCGCAAAGTATGGGAGGCAGCACTAGGTGAACGTATGACAGGTGGCCCAATGGTAGATCAGGCATTGAGGCTGGTCTATGTTATTACATGGTCAGGACGGATCGTGGCCTATGACTCACGGACAGGCAAATTGCGCTGGAGTGCGCACATCCTCGGTGGCTCTGAATCCTCACCTGCCCTCTCTTTGCAATTAGATACCCTCTATCTCGGTGGCTTCGATGGTAATCTCTACGCATTTGCTGCCGATAGTGGGCGACTTTCCTGGCACACAGCGATGGGAAGTGCAGTTGTTGCCTCGCCCGCCGTGGTGCAATCCGGCAAGCGAGATTGGGTCATCGTGGCAACTCAGGGTGGCGATTGTGTGATAGTCGATGCACGGAACGGCATACACTTGTATCATTGGCAATTGGGTGAGCTGCGAGCGGCTCCAATTGTGGCGAATAATACGCTCTATCAGGCTTCGCTTGGCGATCATGGGCTTTTCGCTGTGAGGTTGTAAATGATACACAGATGGAAAAATGACAAACAGAGAGGTAGGCAATCCTCTACGCGACGCAAACTGGCATTGTGCTCTGGCTTGTTCCTCATCCTTCTGCTTGTCGCGAGCATTACATATCTTGCGCTATCGCCTCATTCCACCCCCGTCGTTCAACTGCGTCCTTCGAGCCAGCAGCCAACGTTTAAGCCGGTGGTAGGTGATGTGAATGACCCTGAGAAAGATGACCCTGATATCACGGTGCAGCAATCGCTCATTCCCGGCTTTCAATTTCGCACAGGCGGCTATACCCTTAGCGGCAGCGTGATTGATGCCGCAACGAGCAAACCTGTGCTGGGAGCGGTGGTCTGGATCGATCTGCCTGTTGTAGCGGGACAACGAACTAGCAACGCTCTGCACGCCGTAACCGACAATACAGGATACTTCCAATTTATCCATCTCGCGCCCGACCACTATACCGTCGTTGCCAGTCGCTATTATGACCTTGGCGATGGACGCTACTATGCGGAGCGCGTATTTCCATCGATCATAGTGCAGGGAAATCACTCTCGGTTAACCTTGCCTCTAATTGCTGTACCTGCACAGGGGAAGCGCTCGTTGCAGGCAGGGCAAGCGAAAAATGTCATTATGATAGATTTAAGAGGCTTCTATGCCGCCTCTATTTTAGCTGATCCATTGTTGCTCAATCAGACACAAAACCTGCGGGCGTTCTTGCGCCATGCCGCTGTCAGAAGTTCGGTTTGGCAACCGTATGGTTGGCGTCCGCTTGATCAATATGCGCTGTTGACGGGTACCTATCCGCAATGGGCGACCTATGATACATGGCCCCATCCTGTCGCGTGGGATATGCCAGATAATATCGATACAACGTTCTGGTTTACAGGCGAGCGCAGTTCTCACCTCTTCGGGCAAGAATCTATCTTTGATGTGGCAAAGGGGTATGGGATGCAAACGAGCGTGGTCGCCGGCAGCGACTATATTCTGAGTGATGCCACGACGCGTGATGTCGATGTATTGCAGCGTTCGACCACGTTTGACGCGTCCAATTGGCTGACACAAGTGAAGGATGCAGTGCTTTCTGATGCGCAACAGCGTAATGGTTTTCTGCTTTACGCTGAACTGGCTTCCCTGCCTGCTAGCGCGGCAAGTTCCAGTCCCTCCGCCCAGGGTGATGATTACCAGCAGGCTCTGTTGCAAGCCGATCAGACTTTTGGGCAACTGTTGTCATGGTTGGCGAGCACGGGAGCATTACAACACACACTCTTGGTGCTAACGACCAGTCAAGCCCAGGCCAATCACACCGACGCTGATAACTTTTACGGCATGGGCAGCACGGGACAAGGAACCAGCAAACAGACATTGCTTGCGCTCTCTGGCCCAGGCATCTGCGCCAGCTCGGTTGACGACACAAACTATGCCAGTTTTATCATTGCCCCGGCCATTATGCAGGCGATTGGTTTGCCCGCACCCAGCGAAGCCCGTATGCATCCTCCTTTATCATTCCAGGAGCGAAATTGCCTATGACAACTATTGTGCGACCATACTATATCCTTGCTCTCTTGCTCTTTTTTTGCGCACTGCTACTCGTTGGATGTGGTCAGCAACAGCAGAGTTCGCAGCCAGACCCGCGCCTGAAATTGTTTCATGTGCTTTCAATGAATATTACTATCATGGATAGCCAGGCCGAAGTGGATGGCACAGTGCAAAATACTGGCACAACACATTTCCCTTTCGATGTCTCCCTGATTGCGACCCTCTACGATAGCTCAGGGAACGTCGTTGGACAGGCACAGGGAACGGCTGAGGATGTGTTGCCGGGCATGACGCGTCCATTTGTGCTAAAGGGGCAGGTGGATAGTGCGAAATACAGTCGCATGGCGGTCACGCCTGTATCTTTGCGTGAGCGGCGGCAAGAGAAAAATCTTCCTACCCCACCGCCAGTGGTGCCATGAAGACAGCCATTAAACCTGCACAACCCAATCTACGCCAGTACGACGATCCCGGTCTTGCTGCACATGAGGCAAAGATTGGTCATCGCTTTGTCAGGGCCACTCGTGCGGTTTTCATCTTTACCGTGTGGAGTTTGCGACGGCGCGGGGGCCAGTTCATACCGGTCGTCTGTGCCTTCTTGTTGCTGGTGTGTTCAGCGCAGATTATCGGGATGTTGCATGATATCGCCAGTACACAGACGCAACAAAAGATAGCGCAAAGTTGGCGTGGCCCCTACGATTTATTGGTGCGCCCACCGACTACCGTCAGCCAATTGGAACGCTCGGCTGACTGGATAGATCCGCAAAGCGCGTTGGAGAGCTATGGTGGTATCAGCCTTCAACAAACCTCTGCCATGCGTTCTTTGGCACACGTCATGGATATTACACCATTTGCCACCGTTGGCTGGCAGAACATGGCGATCCAATTGCCTGTCCAGTTACCAACGCAAGGGCTGTACCATGTCTCGGCAACGTGGTCGGGCCAAACGATAGGTGGCAGTGACGCCTATGTTGATGTCACCGATTTAGCACACCTTACCACTGAAACACCCACAAATAGTCCTGCCATAAACTATCTTGTTGCTCAAAATAGTACTACTCCGGTTGTGTTCACACTCTCTGTACCCACTCTCCAGGCGATTGTCGGCGTGCCAACTGCACAGCAGTCAACATTGACCCAATCATTGCTGGCAGGTACTGCATCCGTTCCGACTATACAGCTCTCTGTCCATGTCGAAAAATTGCTTGCTGCTATTACATTACTACCAGCCTGTATGAAACGTATCGATTGTTGGCAGCCACAAGTGGTGCGGCAAGGAACTATCACCTACCAATCTGCTGGTGTACAACTGCTGCGCTTTTCGCACACAACCTACGGTGCTACTTCACAACAGATCGCGAACGGACAGCTCGTTATCGCGCCTATTGGCTCTGACATGCAGGGCTTGCTCTATCGACTGCCATTGACCGAGCATATAGCCGTGTCCGACAATCTCTCTTTACCCCCCAACTTGCTCTCAGCGCATACCTCTTTACTGCCATTGACAGCTCCAGAGCGTTTGCCGTTGCTACCTGCGGCTGTGCGCTTTATACCCCTGGCACAAGCCTGTGCAATTACTGGCGCGAGTTGCTATAGCGGCGTCTATATTCGACTGAGCGGCGTGGAACACTATAGCCAACAGAGCCTTGCTGTGTTACAAGCAACCTCTGCCGCGATTACAGCTCGCACAGGGCTACACGTTGATATTCTTGATGGCTCATCGCTCCGCACTATGACGCTCTCGGCCCCAGCAACCTCTGCCAGCAATTACAACTCAACTATACACACATCGTGGCGTGTAATCGGCGTCGCTGTACAAATTGTTCATGGTCTGGATACCTTGCAGGAAACCTTACTGCTACTTTGTTCGCTGGTTTGCCTGTTAGCCATTGGCATTGCGGGTGTACTGGTGGGGAGCGGACGCAAAAAAGATGTCTTGTTATTGCAGCAACTTGGTTGGCAATCGCACCTGCTTGTCAGCATTTTGCTGCTAGATGCATTGCTGCTCTGTATTCCAGGTGGCCTTGTGGCGGCACTCTTTATCATGTTAGCGGGGCATCTCTGGCAAAGCAGCCTCCCGCCGACGGTTTTATGGCTATTGCTGGGAATAGGTATCCTGCTCTACTGTTGTGCGCTTATTGCTATAGCCTTTGCGAAACTCCAAAAGAGTATGCCACAGCGGCGTAGAAACGCTGAGCTAACGTATAGCAAGCTCATTGTCCCCCTTGTCAATACGGTGGCAATCACCACAGCAGTATTTCTTATAGCCATAGAATATTTGCTGGTAACAGGTTTTAATCAGGTATTAGTTCTGACTGTCTTGGGTAGCCAGGTACGGGCGGCTTTAGAAACCTCTCAGTTGGCATTGCTTTTGCTCATCTTACTGGCCTCGCTCTTGACGGTAGCTTTGTGTACCATATTGTTGGTCAGGGGAAAGCGAGAAGAGGTAGCGTTGTTGGCGATGGTAGGTTGGGAACGTCGCGCTGTCTTGTTGCGCTTACTATGGAGTAGTTGGGGGCTTGCGTTGCTAAGTGGGGGGATAGGCGTGCTCCTGGCATTGGGACTGGTCAGCATTAGCGGAGTCTTGCCTTCTGTGCCGATAAGCTTGGCTTTATTGCTCGGTGGTCCATTGGCAGGTGTGGTATTGGTAAGCCTGGCTGCGTTAGGGCCGGCATGGCATGAAACACAGAAGGTGTTTGTATGGAAATGATCGTCTGCTCTAATGTGCATTTCAAATATATTACTGGCGCGGGAGAAGTCACTGTCTTACGCGGGGTAGATATAGTGGTGCAAAAAGGCGAACATGTGGCGATTGTGGGGCCATCGGGAGCGGGAAAATCAACATTTCTACGTTTATGTGCTGCTCTCACCTGGCCAACGCAAGGCGAGGTGTGCATTGGCGATGGTATTGTTACAAATGAACTACGTGGCTCGGTGCTGGCACATTTTCGTCGTACACAGGTAGGTTTGGTCTTTCAACAATTTTCCTTGTTGCCTACACTTTCCGCGCTGGAAAATGTGATGCTCCCTTTGCTGCCCTATTGTTCGCGGCGACTGTTATGCAAACGTGCTGTGACATTATTGACCGAGGTTGGTCTCGCCGCACGTACAGAGCACTATCCCGGCCAATTGTCGGGTGGGGAGCAACAGCGCGTTGCGATTGCCCGCGCACTCATCGCGTCTCCACCATTATTGTTGGCCGATGAACCGACGGGTAGCCTGGACGCGGCAACGGGGGTGCAGGTCATTCAATTGCTGGATACGCTTTGTCGAGAACATGGCTGTACGCTTATTGTAGTAACGCACGATGCAAACATCGCCACAGTTGCCGATCGACGCTTGAAAATGATGGATGGACGCCTGGAAACTTCGTTATAAGGTAGTTGACTTTGCCAGTCGCTTTTTGGGGTCACCATATCATTTTGGGAAAAACCTACGCTAAGGACATGACTTTGAAAAAGTGGGAGTGATTTCCTACTCTAAGCCATTACGGACTCATTTTGTCTTCGTTCGCAAAGGTCGAAGCTGCCCTGTGGCAGGTGTCTGCTTGAAATTCCAGAGATATACTAGCAACGGGGATAAAGTGAGGTTAGTATGATAGAATAGAGAGCAAGGAAGAGAACCCAACTGACAGGCAGGAGGTGAGACGATGCTACGGTTGACTTTTAGCGAAGAAGACATCAAGGAACTGCATGAGCAGCGGTATCATCACCCACATCCACGGGTCCAAATGAAGATGGAAGCGGTGCTGTTGAAGGCCAAAGGTTTACCTCACCAGCAGATCGCCACGTGTGTCGGAGTCTGTGAAAACACCGTGCGTAGCTACTTGAAGCAGTATCAGACCGGTGGCGTTGAAGCTCTCAAACACCTGGAGTTTCGTCGTCCACTGAGCGAACTGGAGAGCCATCACGACACACTGGAGGCCTCTTTCATCGACCATCCGCCAGCCACTATCCCACAAGCTGTCAAGCTCATTGAGCAACTCACTGGACTCAAACGCAGCCCGACGCAAGTCGGCATCTTTCTCAAAAAATTGGGTCTCAAGCGATTGAAGACGTATGCGGTTCCCGCCAAGTGCGATGTCGAACAGCAAGCCACGTTTAAAAAAACGAACTGGAGCCGCGGCTAGAGCAAGCTAAAGCGGGGACCCGAAGCGTCTTCTTTGTGGATGCTGCCCATTTTGTGCTGGGAACGTACCTGGGCTTTCTGTGGTGTTTCGCACGCATTCTGGTGCGGTCTCCCAGCGGGCGGCAACGCTTCAATGTGCTGGGAGCTTTGAATGCCATCACCCATCAACTGGTAACCGTTACCAATGAGAGCTACATCACGGCGACCAGCGTCTGTGAGTTACTCGAGCAGATCGCTCAGCTTGGCTTGCAGATACCCGTCACCGTGGTGATGGACAATGCGCGGTATCAACGCTGTCGGCTCGTGCAGGCCAAGGCTGCCGCTCTGGGGATCGAAATTCTCTTTCTGCCGACCTACTCGCCCAATCTCAATCTGATTGAACGCTTGTGGAAATTCGTCAGAAAAGAGTGTCTCTATGCGAAATATTACGAACACTTTGAGCTGTTCAAGCGGGCTATTGAGTGCTGTTTGTCCGAAACGACAGGTCTCCACAAATCAGCTCTTAACAGCTTGCTTACTCTAGACTTTCAGACCTTCCAATCCGCAACCTTTGACCTTTGATAGTATAGTGGCAAACCGCAAGATCCAAGTTGTATTGTGTGTGATGGGTGTCAAAATCTGAACTGTTTAACTTGTAGCGAACCAAGCACTCCTCATCTGGTACAATGGAAAGTGTTTTACGGATGTTAGGCATGGTTCAAACGAATGTGACAATTATTCATTTGACGACTTAA
Organism: Ktedonobacteraceae bacterium; assembly: GCA_051004815.1. Taxonomy (GTDB): domain Bacteria; phylum Chloroflexota; class Ktedonobacteria; order Ktedonobacterales; family Ktedonobacteraceae; genus JBBQXY01. The sequence goes on along the minus strand of JBPCJY010000255.1, from coordinate 35,661 downwards.
TCGTGAGATGGCCTCTAGCAAGGCTCGAAGCATTTTTTTCGATATTATTATATCGTTCAATTGTCACATTGTGTTGCGCATAAAATGAACCTTGCCTTATAATCCGAATACACATCAGTGTCCATACAACTACTATTATCAATGTAGAAGTAGCTGTAGTTCTGGCTGCTGATGTGTTGACAAGCATTAACGCATGAATGCCGGTATACTAACATGGCACGTTGCCTTTTCCAGTCGTCGTTCGATTGTCTCGCTGTGCTGACAACAACGCTGTCAGCACAGGTTTCCCATGAGTTGTGGCGTTCTTGCTTTATTTTACATCTCTGAAGAGGAAGGGTTGTCGGTATGTGGCATTATATCTTGCTGTCACTGCAACGCCAACGAGGGCGCAGTACGCTCGCAAGCGTTGGATTTCTTCTGGTTGCTTGCGCCTTTATCCTTTTAAGCGCGACCACCCAAACGACCGTCTTACAGGCACAGCAAATTATCAGCAAGAACTGGCGACCGACCTACGATCTCGTGGTGTTGCCTCCTCAGACGCACGTCCCCACGAACACCACGATCCCGGCTGATCTGTTGGAAGGTTATGATGGTGGGATTACCCTGTCACAGTACCGGCAAATCCAGAGCATTCCAGGCGTTGCCGTCGCCGCGCCTCTTGCTTTTGTGGGCTACATGCGTGTACCCCGGCCCTCTGTCCAATTCGCCACGCAGATTCTCCCCTCTGGAACCTATCGCGTCACGTGGGCGCTTTCGGCGTCTGATGGGCGACGAACCGTGCTCGAACATCAAGAGAGTGAGATGATCTATCAGGCGTCTTCCTGCACCATCAATGAGACGTTTTTCCAATTGGAAGAAGAAGGTGTTGATGTTGAGTGTAACCATCTCTCAAAAGGAAGCTTTCTCTTGCCTGTGACCGGAGTCTTCTTGCTTGCCGCCATTGATCCCACAGCAGAAGAGCAGTTGGTTCATCTGAGGACGAGTCTGGTCAGCGGACGCATGCTGACGCCTCAAGATACCATACACCTCGATCCGCAAAATCCCAGCCTTGCTGGTCCTCAAGGGCTTTCCTACCCCAACAACGATATCCCCGTCCTTGTCAATACGCATCTTCCAGGACAGATCACGCTCCACGCCACCTTCGCACGCATTGCTTCCCCGACGCTCAGCCTGCAACAAATCGTGGATCGCGGCGGAGGCAGCTATCTGGCACATCTCCCTGAACAGCACGTGCTGTTTCAGGGAGGAATCCCGATTGCCCAGCAGAATCCCGCCGGCTTTCCCGGCGCAAACATCGTCTGGAATGGTCATGAATGGCAAACGCCCGACCAATTTCCCAATCTCCTGGATTTTCTGTTTACGCCTTCTGGCCTCACCTATCAGCCAACCATCGCTCCTGCGGCCCAGCAGGAACCCGCGTATCGACTGGTTCCCACTGGCGTTGTAGGGCCAGAAGGTGCTTTCCGTACCCTGCAATCTCTTCCGGGAGTTCAAGATTCGAGCGATACTGGCAATACCTCAAATTTCTATACCTCGCTGTTGAAATTTGGGACGCTCTATAATGGGAGCTTCTATGAATTTACACCGGTTGGCCAATTTAACGGAACCGGTGTAGCGGCACAGTTTCGTGATGTCTTGAACTGGCTCCCGGAAAATACCTATACATCCCCACCGGTCGTCTTACGTTATGATGCCCAGGGTCATGCGGTGCCACCGACCACCTTGCAGCCAACCAGTAATCCCGCCGGGTTCATTCTCCAACCACCCCTGGCACTGACCACGCTGGCGGCGGCGGAGCAGCTCAAGGGACCTGCCTTCATTAGTACCATTCGCGTCCGCGTCGCAGGCAATGTCACGCCTGATGATGCCGGGTGGAAGCGCGTTTCTCTGGTCGCGCAAGCGATTGAGCAACGGACAGGGCTGCACGTGTTAGTCACCCTGGGGTCCTCGCCGAAACCGACCCTGGTCTATGTTCCCGGTCTCAAGGCCGGGCAGGATGGAGCAACTCAAGATATTGCTCCCATCGGGTGGGCCGAGGAACGCTGGATCGCTATTGGGGCAGGCATTGTCTACTTGCATCAAGTGGGGGCGACGCAGACGTTGTTGCTCGGTACGGTCTTGTTGGTGTGTCTAGGGTATCTGATCGTGACGCTTTCCTCGTTGGTCACTGCGCAACGCCGCGAGTTAGCGATCTTGAGCGCCTTGGGGTGGCGACCCTGGCATCCCATCGGCACCTTCTTGTCGCAAACGCTGCTGCTCGCGCTGGGAGGCGGTCTCCTCGGGATCGGTGTAGCTCTACTGATCATTGTTCTGATTGGCGTCAGTCCTCCCTGGCTGATCGTCGTCTGGACCCTTCCGGTCGTGATCGGGTTGGCCTTGCTCAGTGCGCTCTATCCCTTATGGCAGATGTGGCAGATTACCCCTGCCGAGATCTTGCGAGCTGGAGCAAGTATCTCTGCCGAGAAAAATTCACGTCTGGGACGGCTCAACACGTTCTTCTGGTCGCGGCTGCCCGCCATTGGTGGCATGGCATTGCGCAATCTAGCCCGTTCGCGCTGGCGTGCCGTGATTGCCATTGGCAGTCTCTTTCTCTCGGCCATGCTTTTAACTGTCATGGTCGATGGGCTGCTCGCCTTTCGACAAACCTTGCAGGGAACGCTGTTGGGCGAGTATGTCTTGCTGCAAACGGCAGTGCCGCAGCTTGCCGGAGCCATTTTTGCCCTGCTGTTGACCTTTTTGAGTGTGGCCGACTTGCTCATCTTACAAGTGCAGGAACGGCAAAAGGAGATCGGGCTGTTACAGGCGATTGGTTGGCGACCGCGTCTCGTGCAACGCCTGTTTGTGCAGGAGGGCTTGACGCTGGCACTGCTAGGGACGGTGCCGGGTGTGGTGGTTGCTCTCTGGGTCCTGAGTACACAACATGCTACCTCGAGTCCGATTCCCGCGCCAGTAGTGGCTATGGGGGCAGTGGTCGTCATACTCCTTGTGGCGGGACTGGCAACCATTCCAGCGGTACGAGCCGTCAATCGCCTGCCTTTAAGTGTGGTATTGCGGGCAGATTAGGGGACACGCATCATGGCGGCCTCACCACGACGAGGTTGCTCTGATACATCATTTATTGCTCCTCTCAGAGTTTCCCAAAGATCTTAGCCTTACCACAGGTACAGATATGCTCTGTCTAGAGGCGAAAAAAAGCAGGAGTGTGAGGCCAACATCGACTCTTACGAACAAAGGTGGCTTAGCGTCGTCAATTGAGCATCTTTTTTACCGGTCAGATCCTTCGCGTCTGTTTTTCCCCGGATATTGCGGTGATCCCTCATTCGTCTATGGCGGAAAGGGAAGATGTGTAGAGGTGAAAACGACCGTTATGGCACCTACACTTTGGCACGTCATATCTTGCATAAAACCACAACAAACTGTATACTCTTTGCGGATGTAAAAAGGTTAAGAGGAGACAGAAGGAAACATGGGGAAAACACTTGCCTATATTCGCGTATCCGATGACAAGCAGGATGTCAAAAATCAAAGACATGAGATCCTTGAGGCATCCAGATTGAAAGACATCAAGATTGATGATTTTATTTCCATTACCATGACGAGCAGGAAGACAGCCGTGCAAAGGCGTATTGATGAAGTGTTGCAAAGATTAGAGGAAGGAGATACCCTTATCGTCATCGAGCTTTCAAGGTTGGGACGCAACACCGCCGAAATAATAGCACTGGTGAACGAACTGGTCAAGCGTGGGATCCGGCTTCTTGCTCTGAAACAAAATATCGATATAAGCTCTGGCCAGCACGATATGAGTTCGAAGATTATCGTGACGGTTTTTTCTCTTCTGGCAGAACTGGAGCGCGATTTAATCAGTATGAGAACAAAGGAAGCATTAAGCGCGAAGAAAAGCCAGGGGGTAACGCTAGGAAAGCCAAAAGGGACCATTCAGAAAAGCAAGTTTGATGCAGATCGAGAACGCATCGAAGAGCTACTACAATTAGGGGTCTCTGTACGAAAGATTGCGAAAATCCTCAAGTACCCGAATCATTTCTCTCTCAACACGTATATCAATCGACGCAAGCTCCGTGAGGAACTCTCACACGATGTCTTCGGAATGCACTGGCTCTGTAATATCTCCTCGCCAAAGCCACTCATTGCATTCGCGGAAGGACAAATTCCTTAGCGTATGTTTTTCCCAAAATGATATGGTGGCCGCTTTTTGCGCATCTCACCTTGCAACACGCGCATAACTCCCAGCAGGAACGCGAGGAAAGCCACCTGTGTGAGGTAAAAATTTGTCTGTCCTCGCCCCACGTTTGGGAGAGCGAGCAGAAGGAAAAGAGCAGGCATTACACCCAGCAGGAATGTGGCACCAGGTTGTGTTTTCCAGCACGAGGGGCGTAACCACCAGACCAGCATACTCAGTATAAGACAGGTCGCCGCTATACCGCTTCCAACTGCGGCCAACGAGCGGCTATCTACAGGCATTAGCACATAGCTGAGGCAAAGAACACACAGGCTCACGAGCAAGGCAATACTGAAGAACCAGCCATCCCACCTCGTCAAGGGCGTTTGTTCAAGCGAAAAGCAGGTATAAGTCCCAAGCAATGCGCTCGAAATAGCCACGTTCACATAAGCCAGAATAGGGGATGTAGGGTCCAGCGTAATTAGCGTCAAGAGCAGGTTGATGCTGGTAAAGATAGCCCAGGCACAGCCAAAAATACCGCCCAGGCGAAACCATCGCGAGCGCGTTACCACAATTATACTGAGCAAGCAACCCGTAGCTACAGCTACATGACCTAGCGATACCCACGCCGCTACAATGAAATGATTTGCCCACCCTTGTGCCAACATGCTATTCATAGTCAAACCGGCGACAAGCGTCAAGGTAAATAGCACAATAAAGCGTGGTGTCCAAATAACCATTCTCGGAGTGGACATCGCTGGTGTTAATACCGGTGCCAAATGAGGTAATTCCACCTTTTGATCACGCGCTATATCTTCTTTTCGTGGCTCGCTGCTATCTTCTTGCCCGTCGGCATCATTAGTGCTTGGTTGAACAATACTATCTGCCATGCATAGCTCTTCCTCGTTTACGTCCTGTTCTGCTGCTGTCCATTGTAACGCATCAAGAGCAGTTTTGCATACAAGTGAGAGCAATGGGCCTGCTTATCCCTATAAAGTACGAGTTGGCATCGCGCCCAGATAGGAAAGCATGGCGGCACCAGTTTTGATCCCCATAAAGAAGCGTGCGACCTCCATATTCTCATTAGGAGCATGATTGGACTCATCAACATTGGCGTAGGGAACGCCAAAGGCGGGGATGCCCAGGGTTTTGGTGAAAACGTAGTTAGGCAAACTGGCTCCCTTGGCGGGTACGAGCAGTGGAGCAGTCCCTTGGGCAGCAATAATAGCCTGACGTAAGGGCGCGGTAAAAGGCGAATCTAATGGAGTTTTCGAGGGGTCCATTCCCCCGTAACTCGTGATGCTGACCTCGGGAGCATGACGTTGGACATGCGCTTTGATCTTGGCCAGTATCTCATCGGCAGTCTGCGCCTCGACCAGCCGAATATCGCACTTGGCAATAGCTTCACGCGGCAAGACAGTTTTGGAGCCGGGGCCTCCATAACCACCATGGATGCCATTGATGGTCAGAGTAGGCCAGGCTACCAGACGTTCAAAGTAGTCACGTTCCTGTGGTGCATCGAGGTGCCGTAGACCAAGCGATTGTTTGATTTCGTCCACATCGATAGGCAGTTTTGCCAGGGCCTGACGTTCTAATTCGGTCAGGGGCTGCACGTTATCGTAGAAGCCGTCGATAGTGATTTCACCGCGTTCGTTTTTCATCGTGGCGAGCAAGTGAACCAGCGTCCACAGTGGATTGGGAACGATTCCACCCCAGTGACCGGAATGGAGATCTCTGTTGGCACCCTGCGCACGCAGTTCAATATCAAGAACACCACGCACACCATAACTGATGGTTGACTGCCCATTTTCATGCACCGGTCCGTCACTGACGATTACCAGATCAGCCCGTAACACATCACGATGCATTCTAATAAACTCAGACATATGTGGGCTGCCCACCTCCTCCTCGCCTTCAAGCAACACTTTGACATTGCAGGGCAAGGTGCTGCGGCAGACCAGGAGGGATTCCAGGGCCATTAACTGGGCAAAGTGCTGGCCTTTGTTATCACCTACACCGCGTGCATAGAGGCGACCATCGCGGATAGTAGGCTCAAAGGGTGGCGATAGCCATTCTTCCAATGGATCGGGCGGTTGGACATCATAGTGTCCATACAGCAACACCGTCGGCGCATCTGCCCGCACAGTATATTCCCCGAAAACCATGGGCCAGCCGTTGGTAGGCATGATTTGTACCGCCAGGCCCATCTGGCGCATGACCCCTGCGATATATTCCGCGACCTCACCAATGCCCTCGCCATAAGCACTGATACTTGGACGACGCAAATAATCGATCAGTCGTGCTAAAAAAGCCTGGGCATGTTCATCGATATGCGCGAAAATATCACTCAGGTTAGGGGTGAGGGGAGTATTCATAACGACGTAATTCCTTTACTTTGGATATGATAGTGCTTTTTCTCTCTTTATGACTACATCATACTACCTCTGAGCCGCAGTTTGCCATATCTTCTATCTCAGCATAGGTGCGTTCTCTTGCCCATTTTTCTTATCGGATATCAACATACATCCGTTGCAGTTGCGTGGGTGAGACGCCACATTGATACAGCGTGCGCAAATACCACATGAAGAGAACACTGCGTAACAAACCAATTTTTTCGTGTCGCCGTGCTGATGTTGTCACGTATTGTGGTAATAAAACGACTTTGCCGATTTTGCGCAGTCGTGCAATAATTTCTAAATCCTCCATCAGCGGTTGATCGGGATAGCCACCGACTGCTTGGAAACTGGTGGCGCGAATGAAATAGGCCTGATCGCCCGTAAACAATGTGCGCACGCGTGAACGCAGATTTGTGGTAAAGGCGACAAGTCTGTAGGGCCAGCTCTCACAGTTGAAGCAGATCCGAAAGGCCCCCCCCACAACTTTGGGCGATGCCAATGCTCGCTCGATGGCAGTGAAGGCATCATCCGGCAGAGTTGTATCGGCGTGCAGAAAAATAAGCACATCTCCATGCGCCGCCGCGGCACCAGCATTCATCTGTCTGGCGCGACCACGCGGGGAACAAATAACGCGACCATAGCGTTCGGCTATCGCCATGGAACTATCGCTGCTGCCGCCATCAACAATCAGCAATTCGCCATCAAGATGGGCGCATTGTACGATGAGGTGGGCAAGGTGGCTTTCTAGCACTGCCGCTTCGTTGAGCACCGGCACAATGATGGAAAAATGCATGTCATTCTCCACATCTGAACGCGAAAACCTGATTGTGAAGGGCATCAATGCGATGCCCTTCACAATCGATAGCCTGAACGATGTTTACGGCGTAATGGCCTCGGCTGTAACAGTCTGCGGTTTCGCACGGCGTGTGGGCAGAGGAATAAAGGCTTTTTCCTCGGCATGGGGCTGCGCAGGACGCATCCTTACATTTAATGCGCAAAACGACATGACGCCTCGTGGCGATGCATTGTGGAAGCAGCAGCGTTCAATGCGACTCATATCGATATCGCTTTCGTCCATAAACGGCTTGACGAAAAGCGTCAGTGTCTTGCGGCTGGTCCAGAACGAAGGATCGGTGCCAATGTGGGGCCAGAGCGTCTTCATCAGCTTAAGGCTGCCACCGATATTGGAGACAATCTGTGGCAGAATGGCAGCCCGTCCTCGCGTGAGCATACGCAACGTCATATTGGGGCGTGGTCCCATCACCTCCATAAACTCTTTCAGCGTGAAGTTGGGAGCGATAGGTTTATAGCCCTCTTTGGTGTACTTGAGTAGCGAGAACGTGTTACACAGCGGCGAACCTTCGCCAACCGGGAAGAAAAGATCCTCTGCTATGCCGGTCTGTTCCTCGATGAGTTGGAGAATTTCTGGCATGCGTAATTTACGCGGAGCAGGAGGCGGTGCTACATCAGGGTTGGCCTCATCTTTGTTGACTTCAAAACGACCAAAGGGGGTGGCAGCCTGGAAAGCAATAGCACAAACCGTATCAGGGTGTTGCCAGGCGAAATGGATGATAGCGGAAATCTGGTCGCTGTTGAGGCCATCATAGAGCGCGACGGCCAGCGTTGATGGCAGCTTGACGCGCTCCAGCGCGGCAATGGCTTTCACGCGCACATCCCACAGATCTTCTCCCCGTAACTTGAAAATATCCTCCGGACGGGTACTATCGAATTGCAAGTAGACCGAGGTGAAACCCCATTCGACCAACTTTCCAGCAAATTCGGGTTCGCGTGCCAGGCGAATACCATTACTGACCATTTCCAATTGCCCGAAGCCCTTACGTTTGACCATCGCGGCAATCTTATCCAGGTCTTTGCGCACCGATGGCTCACCACCGGATATTTGCAGTGATATGCCCTTACCTTCAACCGCAATCAATTGGTCAAGGCGCGTCTCAATCTCTTCCAGCGAGTAGTCACGCTCAGAAGGGCTAGAGTATGCATAACACATTGGACAGGTCAAATTGCAACGTTCAGTCACTTCCAGAATTGCCAGACCAGCAGGTTTGCGTAGCGGGAATGGCGAAAGCCCCTTGGAAATATCCGTGTCTCCACCATCGCCATAGCGTTCAACCATGACCTTTTCAACATCAAATGACTTACGGTAGTAGGCGGCATGAAAACCAAGATCGGTTTCTACCACGCCATGAGAGGGGCAACTGCGCGTGAAAAATACTTGTTCATTGTCGCGTACTTCGTATGTCGCAGGTACGATCTCACCACAAATAGAACAAATACTACGCGTCGGTTTGAGGATTTCGGTCAAGGTCTTTCTCCTTCTTTGCTATCGCAGAATGGTGTGGGCAAGTGGGCAAACAAGTAAGTCTGTGCCTATACAAGGATACATGATGGCAAGCTCAACCAGGGAGCATAGTAACTGAAAATAGTATACCTGATGAAATAGCAAAAATGGAATGCCAGGGTAGCTCACAGATAATGAAAGTGCCTGCAACGTGCTCCTTTGTGGAGACATGTTGCAGGCACTCTATGAAACGGATAATATCCGGTTAAACCAACCTTAGTGTGTTGGCGGACGGTTATACGGATTTTGCATAGTTGAGGTTGAGTCAGTATAGGGTTGCTGGGCCTGGGGATAGGCTGGCTGCTGCGGATAAGCCGTACCCGCCTGCTGTGTCGGCACCTGGCCAGTCTGGTACTGCGGATTGGCATTGGCCTGGTGCATGTTCTGTTGTGCCTGTTGTGCCTGAATCTGTGAAGCGGCACTGCTCACCGTGCTTTCGCCACGACTCAGCCATCGGCGAGCACTGTCTTGACCACCAAGTCCAAAAGCGAGACCGAAGGCAATGGCAGCACCACCAACGATAGCGGCAAACAGTTCGTTAATGAGCGCAGGAGCGATCTGCAACTGCTCAAGAGCGATCAACGCGGCAAAGCCAATAATGGCCCAGCGAGCGATGTTCGCGAAAATGTTGGGATTGCCAATGTTTGTGCTGGATGTCGCCCCACGTACTATGTCTGCTACGAAAGTAGCACCCAGTGTGCCAAGGAAAAGTACGAGAATAGCGACAAACACATTCGGGATGTAGGCAATGAGCGTGTTCAGAATGCCACTAACGGAGGTTAACCCAAGCGCATTTGTGGCGGGTACCAGGAAGATGAGGAAGAGGAACCAGAAAACGATCTTCCCAAGCACGCCTGCCGGGTCTAACTTCACACCCATGCGCTGTTCCATGCGGGTCAGGCCAACGCGCTGAGCCAGTCGATCAAAGCCGATTTTGCGCAAGAGGAACACCACCGCCTTGCTTACAACACTTGCAATAATGTAACCAACTAACAGAATGACGAGAAAGCCGAGCAACAAAGGAATGAATACAAGCAGTACGTCAAGTGCATGTCCAAGAGCACTGAGTATTGCTTGTCCAAAATTTTGGAATACTGTCATGAATAACCCCTTTCGAGTCCAAGCCAGCTTTTTATTAGCTGCACTATAACAGTAACGCGGCAAATGTATTAACCGTTACCGTTGATAGCATAATTCAGAGCATTCTATGACACAAGTCAACAACAAATATGCTAAGCGGTTTTTAAGTTCATAAGGATAAACCCTTATATTTATCGCTTAATACTATATTATGTTAGTTAATTATGAATAGATAGAAGGAGGATATAAGCGTACCTATGTTAGGCTCTGATGGTGAATGACACACAGGAGAGCTTCCCTCCTGCGTGTCATTCGCCAGCAAAGTCATGCTATGGCAGGTTATCTTTGTTTACTTGCTGCATTGCTTGCTTGCGCAAGGCTTGCAGCCCCTCGCTAAAGCGCACGGGATAAGGCTCCGCGACGGTGAAGGCACGATATTGCAGGGGCAGCATCCGTAGGTTTTGTTGGGCCAGTTCACGGATTTCAGAAAGCGGGGGAAGGCTGCCCGGAATCATCTCTCCGTTGCGCATAACTGGGCGTAGGATGCGCTGATAATGTTCAGGATGTGATTCATGGGCCAGTTGCACGATATCTTCTTCCCATTTGGGGTGACGATAGATCTCTTTTTTGCCAGGCCAGGTGGATTTCGGGCCAGCAATCTTGACTTTGGGATATTCCATGCCGCTCTCATCGACATACCAGACTTCTTTATACACGGCACCCAGGGCACCACCAGGGACGCCATGTTCAATGGAACCAGCACCACTGCCAAGCGTGGTGCCTACGCCAAAGGAATCAATCGCTGCTCCGGCTTCCAGCAGTTCGGTGATTTTCCATTCGTCGAGATCACCACTGGCGAGTATACGCACATTGCTCAGGTCAGCCATATCAAGCTGTTCGCGAATATAGAGGCTATCGGCGACCAGGTCTCCACTATCCAGGCGGACAGCGGCAAGCGTATGCCCCAATGTTTCTTGCACACGTTGCGCGACCACAATGGCGGTATGGATGGCAACGCGGGGATCGTAGGTATCGAGCAGCAAGGTATAGCGGTTGTAGGAATTAGCTATCGCCTCAAAAGCCTCTTCCTCGGTGGAGAAGAGCTCAATTAAGGCATGTGGTACGGTGCCAGTGGCGGGTAAGCGGAATTCATATGCGGCATTCAGGAGCGAGGTGCTGGCACAACCACCAATATACGAGGCACGAGCGACCGTAATTGGCTCCTGCGCCCGCCGGAAGGCGAACTCCGCGACGCGCCGAGTCCGCCCTTGCTCGGCGGCATAGACAATGCGCGATGCTTTGGTGGCAATCAGTGTCGAGAGGTTAATGGCTTGCAATAATCCTGCCTCTAAGAGGAGTGCCTCGCGGAAGGGAGCCGTTACGCGCATGATGGGTTCATTAGGAAAGGCTATTGAGCCTTCTGGCAAGGCAAGGATCTCGCCCGTAAAACGCAAAGTAGCCAGTTCATCGAGAAAAGCTGTATTGTAGTCGCGAATATTCGCCAGGAATTTAAGTTCTTCAGGGGTATAACGAAACGCCTGCACAAATTCCAGCGCGGCTTCCAGACCAGCTACGAGCAGGTAAGCACCTCCGAAGGGGGCTGTACGGGTGTACAGATCGAAGGTGGTCATGCCATTATGGCCTGAATGCCAACTTACATAGGCGGAATCGGGGTGGTACATATCAGTCATCAATCCTGGATGATATCCTGGAGCACGACGGTGCATCATTATTTTCCTCTTCAACAAATGTTCTTTACGCTGCGCGTAGCTGCTCAAGCAATACTTCTCTATCATATACCATGTCAATGGGTATGTTGCAAATGGCAGGCCAAAAACATAGCTTTTTAACCCTTTTTTTACTGCTAAATAGCCTTCCCAGCAATTGACATGTAACTTCTCTTGTGATACCCTCAACTTAGTTACTTACCTTTGTTTTTGCTTAACAGACCATAAGGCATTGTTACCTGCAAGCGTAATTGCAAGGGAAGGTAGTAACGTTGTATCCGACGCCTACAGTAGGGTCAACTTTGAAATACAATCCTCAATCGTCTGACCCTGGCGTTCTCCATCCGAACAGAAAGGAGCTTTGTCTACGCGTCAGGTCCCATCAGTAGTTGTATGCCCAGTAGCAAAGTAATCTGTAGAACATGGTCTGGCGTAGTGACGTAATAGCAGGAAGTTTCGTATTTTCTCGTAAACAGTAGTCTAGTCAGCACTATAGTTTCATCCATGGGGTAGATGGGAATGTCCATGTACCCAGCAATCCCCAGGACTACAGGTCCTCGTGAAATTTACTAGACCGATGGAGGTAACCATCCATGACGATGAAGCGCGAAGTTAGCATTACGGTGAATGGCCAGCAACACCATTCCAACGTTGAGCCGCGCATGTTGCTTGTACATTATTTGCGTGACGTTTTAGACCTCACAGGTACTCACATTGGTTGCGATACCTCGCAATGTGGGGCTTGTACCGTTCTTCTTGATGGTGCATCTGTGAAAGCATGTACCGTTCTGGCTGTTCAGGCCGATGGCTCTGAAGTGATCACAATCGAAGGACTAGCACCAGAAGGAAGCCTCCACCCTATCCAGGAAGGATTCTGGGAGAAGCATGGTTTGCAGTGCGGTTTCTGCACCCCTGGCATGATTATGGCTTCCTATAATCTGCTGAAAAACAATCCTAACCCGACCGAAGCCGAGATTCGTGAGGGGCTTAAAGGAAACATCTGCCGCTGCACCGGTTATCAGAACATTGTCAAGGCTGTTCAGTATGCTGCCGAACAGATGCAAACAAGTGCTACTGAGCCTGTTGGTGCGGGTGGCGAGTAGTCTCGTCTCGCCCGTTAATGATGTAGAAACTCCTTCCATTTTCTTTCTGTTTCTCGCCATGAGAAAGGATAGGTATACAAATGGGTATTGCAGCTATGCTTGGTTCGCCGATTAAGCGGCGTGAAGACCCTCGATTGATTACAGGCCAGGCGACCTATGTGGATGATATCAAGCTCTATGGGATGCTTCATATGTCTGTGTTACGTAGCCCCTATGGCCATGCTCGCATTAACAACATTAATACCCAAGCGGCACGAAATCACCCCGGAGTCGTGGCCGTTTATCTTGCTGAAGATCTCAAGGGTGCCGTCGGCAATATTGCCATTGCCGTTCCCCTGGGACATATAGCCGAAGGTATGGGTACACGTGGCCCCCTCGCCGAGGGAAAAGTTCGTTTCTATGGTGATCCTGTTGCCGTGGTGATCGCCGATGATCGCTATACTGCCCGCGATGCCCGCGATTTGATCGAAATCGATTATGAGCCGTTACCCGCGGCAATTGACGTTGAAAAAGCGATGCAGCCCGGCGCACCGATTTTATACGAAGAATTTGATACCAACGTCGCCTTCGGCATGCATCCCCCCACTGACGAGATCGACAAGGTTTTCGCACAAACACAAGCCGATGGCGGCATTGTAGTGAAGGCCCGCTTGATGAATCAGCGTTTGGCTCCCGCCTCAATGGAGACACGCGGCGTTGTTGCGGAGTACACGAAATCGAACAAGTCCCTCACAATCTGGAGTTCATCGCAGATTCCGCACTTACTGCGCAACATTTTGGCCGCCACGGTTGGCCTTCCTCAGCATCAAGTTCGCGTTATTGTGCCTGAGGTTGGCGGCGGTTTTGGCTCCAAACTCAATATCTATCCAGAAGAACTGGTAGCGGCTTTTGCTTCCATGAAGACAGGCCACCCGGTGAAGTGGATTGAGGACCGCAGCGAGAACCTGGCAGTCACCGTCCATGGGCGTGACCAGGTTGACTACATCGAAGTTGCCGCGACCAAAGAGGGTAAGGTAACTGGCTTAAAGGTGCATGGCATCTCGGACTTGGGAGCCTATTCCCAGCTTTTCACTGATGTGATTATGATTGCCTTTGGTTTCCCAGTCTCCTGTGGTGCCTACGATATCAAGAATCTCCACCTCAGTGCTGATATTGTCTTCACGAATAAGGCTCCCACAGATGCCTACCGCGGCGCCGGGCGTCCTGAAGCAACCTATGCCGTGGAGCGAGCCATAGACCTGGTTGCCAATAAGTTGGGCATGGACCCGGCTGAGGTACGCCGTCTCAATTTCATTCAACCAGATCAGTTCCCCTACAAGTCTGCGGCAGGGGCAGTCTATGATACAGGGAACTACGAAGGTGCCCTGGATAAAGCCCTTGAGATGGCAGACTACAAGGGGTTGCGTGCTGAGCAGGCTCAGAAAAGAGCCGCGGGCAAGCTGATGGGCATCGGCATATCCTCCTATATCGAGATTTGCGGCTTTGGCCCTAAGGGGAGTGCTCCCGTCGGTCTCTATGAGAGTGCGCGTGTCCGCGTCGAGCAGAGCGGCACTGTGATGGTCTATACCGGTTCATCTCCACATGGACAGGGTGAAGAAACAACATTTGCCCAAATTGTAGCAGAAGAGTTCGGTATTCCCGTGGAGGACGTCCTGATTATGCATGGCGATACCGATTCTACCCCTGAAGGTCGCGGCACTTATGGCAGTCGTACTACCGCGGTCGGTGGCTCTGCTGTCTTCAATGCGGTGCAGCGGCTGAAAGAGAAGATGAAGCTGATAGCATCCCACATGCTAGAAGCCAGTGTATCGGATGTGGAACTGGAAGATGGCAAATTCTCTGTTGCTGGCTCTCCACAAAAATCGGTGGCCTTTGCCGATGTTGCTGCTGCTGCCAACCTTTCCAATACCCTTGCTCCTGGTATCGAGCCGGGCTTGGAGACAACCGTCTTCTTTGAGCCAGATGCCTGTGTCTTCCCCTTTGGCACGCATATCTGCGTTGTTGAGGTGGACAAAGAAACCGGTGAAGTCGAGATCACCCGCTTTATCGCGGTTGATGACTGTGGTCGCCAACTTAATCCGATGATTGTGCAGGGCCAGGTTCACGGCGGTATCGCGCAGGGCATTGGTCAGGCTCTCATCGAGGGCGTCGAGTATGGCGAGGATGGTCAGCTACTAACGTCAACGTTCATGGATTATGCCATGCCGATGGCCTCAGAACTCCCGCACTTTGAGCTAGGTCATACCATCACGTTAACAACAGTCAACCCGTTAGGTGTGAAAGGCGTTGGCGAGGCTGGCACGATTGGCTCGACACCAGCCGTAGCGGCAGCTGTTGCTGATGCGCTTGGCGTACCGCATATTGATATGCCATGTAAAGCAGAGAAGCTGTGGAAGATCATTCATCAGCAGTAATAGGTAGCGTACAAAGGAGAATACACAATGTCTGTTCCAGCAGCATTTGATTATCATCCCGCCGCTTCGGTGGATGAAGCGATCTCACTGCTCCAACAATATGGAGATGATGCCAAATTGTTGGCCGGTGGTCATAGCTTGCTTCCAACCATGAAATTGCGCCTCGCACAACCTGCTCATCTGGTTGACCTGGGCAAGATCAGTGGCCTCAGCTATATCCGCGAGGAAAATGGGGCTGTCGCTGTCGGCGCGATGACCACGTATACAACGCTTCTGCATTCTGACGTGTTGAGTCGCCATTTTGCCATTTTGCCGGAAGGCATCGCTGTAATTGGCGATCAACAGGTGCGTAATCGTGGCACCATCGGTGGCAGCATTGCGCACTCCGACCCGGCTGCCGATATGCCAGGCATTGTATTGGCACTCAAAGCCGATATCCTGGTGCAGGGTGCCAACGGCGTGCGTACCATTAAAGCCGACGATTTCTTCACTGGCATGTTCGAGACTGCTCTGCAAGCCGGAGAAATTATCACCGAGATCCGTTTCGCGATCCCGCCAGCCAATACAGGTAGCGCATATATGAAGCTAGAGAATAAGGCTTCCCACTATGCGGTAACTGGTTGTGCGGCGGTTGTTGCTCTTGGTGGCGACGGCACTTGCTCTGCGGCTAGCGTTGTCATTACCGGAGCATCGGTCATGTCAACTCGCGCCACCGCCGTGGAATCTGCCCTGGTGGGCAAGAAGCTCGACGCGGCCACAGTGGCGGACGCCGCCAGTCATGCTGCCGATGGCTTGGAGCTCGTGGAGGATATTCACGGCTCTAAAACCTATCGCAGCAATATGACCGTGGTGATGGCTCGCCGTGCTATTCAACGAGCGGTAGAGCGAGCATAACCTGCTTACCTGAACTACCAGACAACGTAATATGCCAGGGCGACCGCGAGGGACCGTCCTGGCATATTACGTTGCTCTAGCAATATCACTTTATGGAAGGGAAGCTATATCTCATGCAAGATATTCGTATTGAACGTTGGGCGTATACTCTGGTCAATTATTCTCTCTATCTTAAAGCGGGTGAGACGGTCGCCATTCACGCAACGCCATTAGCAACTCCGCTGGTCGAAGCGGTGTATCGTGAAGCGTTACGCGTCGGAGCGCATCCACTTCCTGTAATTGAATTAGAGAATCTTGAACAAATCCTCCTGCACACAGGAAACGATGACCAACTGCGGAAAATTTCACCCGCGGCCTCAGCTTTGATCGAACAGGTGGATGCTCGCTTATATATTGGTTCGGCCAGTAATACCAAAGCTTTCAGTGCGGTTGATCCAGCACGGGCCGCAATGCGACGTGAAGCCCTTATGCCGCTCTCGCAACTGTCGCGCCAGCGCGAGCAAGCAGGCGTGTTTCGCTGGTCATACACGCTCTATCCAACTTCTGGCTATGCACAGGATACAGAGATGTCTCTGCACGACTTTGAGGAATTTGTTTTCAACGTTTGTTTCCTCAACGATCCTGACCCGATAGCGCGTTGGAAGGAAATTTCCGTGCAGCAGCAACGCCTGGTAGATTGGCTGGTTGGGCGTAAGCAAGCACATATCGTGGGACAAGGCACAGATTTAACCTTGTCCATTGAGAACCGCGTCTTTATCAACAGCGATGGCAAGCGTAACTTCCCCAGCGGTGAATTTTTCACCGGGCCAATAGAGCATAGTGCCAACGGCGTGATTCAGTTTGACATTCCCGCGTCTCACGATGGCCGCACCATTGAGGGTGTGCGCCTGACCTTCCGTGCAGGGAAAGTGATAGAGGCCAGCGCACGGCAGGGACAGGCCTACCTGGAGCATATGCTAGAAATAGACGAAGGTGCTCGCTACCTGGGTGAATTCGCCTTTGGCAACAATCCACGAGTAGACCGCGGCACAAAAAACGTCCTCTTCGACGAGAAGATGGGTGGGACAGTTCACCTCGCGCTGGGCGCGAGCTATCCCGAAACAGGTGGCCTCAACAAATCTGCTCTCCACTGGGACATGGTATGCGACCTGCGCCATCAAGGCGAAGTCTGGATTGACGATACCTTGTTCCTGAAGGATGGAAAGATTTTGGTGTAAAAGATGTGGGATTAGAACCTACCTTGATAACTTCCCTAAATATAGCATAGAATATACGTAGTAAATACTGATTTTTCTGTGCTGCAAGACAGCACTAGTTTTCTATTGGAGGCTTTGTTGGAGCAGGAACGAACGTTATTACCCCTTGCCACAATCGAAGATGTCCAGCAGGCGATGTTTGCCCAGAATTATATTGCCGACCGTAGCCTGGCGACTACGGTGTTCCTGGCACTTAAACGACGAAAGCCGCTTTTATTAGAAGGTGAGCCAGGGGTCGGTAAGACAGAGATTGCCAAAGTACTGGCCGCAATGTTGCAGACACGGCTTATTCGTTTGCAATGCTATGAAGGCATTGACGTCAATACCGCCGTCTACGAGTGGAACTATACGCGCCAGATGCTCCATATTCGCTTAATGGAGGCCGGTGGGATTAATCGCCAGGATGAGCTTAAAGATATCTTTGGCCCAGAATTCCTCATCAAACGTCCACTGTTGCAGGCTATTGATGCAGAGAACGCTACCACGCCGGTATTGTTGATTGATGAGCTAGATCGCAGCGACGAAGAATTTGAGGCCTACCTCCTCGAACTCCTCTCGGATTTTCAGATCACTATCCCTGAGATTGGTACAGTGCAGGCAAAAGAGCCGCCAGTTGTCATCATCACATCGAACCGCACGCGTGAAATCCATGACGCTTTGCGCAGGCGTTGCTTATACTACTGGATTGATTTCCCCACGTTGGAGAAAGAATATTCGATTGTATTAGCGCGTATGCCAGAGGTGCCTGAACGGTTGGCACGCCAGGTCTGTACATTCGTGCGCGAGATTCGCAGCGTGGACCTCTACAAGGCACCTGGCGTTGCTGAAACACTGGATTGGATCAGCTCATTGCTGGCCTTGAACCAGATGGATCTGGTGGAAGGCCCGGTGCGCGATACCCTGGGCGCACTCTTGAAATATCAGGATGATGTGCTGAAGGTTGGTGGCAGCGACCTCTACAAAACCTTGCAGAAGGCGCGGGGAGTATCCTGACTATGGATGTAGAACCGCATGAGAATGGCCATTCTTCTGCTTCGTCTATGGTAGATGCATTGCTACCGCTCAGCCCGATAGAGCTTGAGCGTGGGGAGCGTCTGCTTTATCGCTTGACAGAATTTGGCCGCATTCTCTGGGAGGTGGGCATCGATGTAGGGCCGCACAAGATGCTTGAGCTGGCTGATACCTTGAACTATATTGACCTCACCAAAAAAGAGGACTTTTATAACACGCTCAAATGCTCTCTCCTCGCCCGCCATGAGCAGGAACCAGTCTTTGATCAGATGTTTCTCTATTACTGGTATATGCGCGATCGTCAGGACAACAATGGGAATAAGGCGAAGGGCGCAGCTAAACGTGACGAACGCCAGATGCGACTGCCACCTTCCGAGCGCAAGCGGTTGGCTGAACATATGAACTCCCCTGAGCAGCAACAGCGCAAAGATTTGCAGCATGAAATGCGTCAGAGCGAGCGCCGTCGTCAGGCGAAAGAGCATATCGACGAGCAAGATGATGATGACGATGCAAATCCGCAGGGGACGGCCTATAGTGCCATTGAAATGTTGCGTAAAAAGGATTTTGAATCCTTTACCTGGGAGGAGGTGCAGGAGGCCAAGAGGTTGATGGCTGAGATGCGCTGGAACCTGGGTATGCGTCCAACGCATCGCAAAGCACCGGCGCGGCGTGGCACCTATCCAGACATGCGTCGCATCGTGCGTCGCAATCTTAAATATGGTGGCGAAATCCTTGAGCTAACCTGGCGTGAAACCAAGCGTAAGCCGCGCCCACTGGTCATTCTCTGCGATATTAGCGGCTCGATGAGTCTCTATTCGCGTCTGTTACTGCACTTTATTCATACGATCTCGAACGGTTTGATGAATGTAGAGACGTTTGTCTTCGGAACGCGCCTCACGCGTATCACACGTCAGTTGAAAAAGCGCGATGTTGATGATGCGATACGCGACGTTGCCAAGTCAGTGCAGGATTGGTCAGGTGGTACACGTATCGGCGACGCCATTCATTTGTTTAACCACAAATGGGCCAAACGCGTCCTGGGCCGCGGTGCAGTTGTGTTAATCATCAGCGATGGTTGGGATCGCGGTGAGGCGAGTGTTCTGCAAGTTGAGATGGACCGTTTGCAGCATAGTTGTCATCGGTTGATATGGCTCAATCCACTGCTGGGATCGCCGGATTATCGTCCCTTGACCATTGGCATGAAGACCGCGTTACCGTATATCGACAATTTCCTGCCTTCTCACAACCTGGACAGCCTGATTAGCCTGGGAAACCTGCTGGAAAGGATTGATGATAGTCGTCCGGTGCGCAATCCTGGAGCACGCCGTCGGGCAGCCGCGGAATGGAGTAAACCCAGGTTATACTTGTAATAATTGTGGGATGATTGGACAATAGCTTTGTTGTTGTATACCCTTGGAGGTGTTTTATGCGCGATGTATTACCTGATATTGAACGATGGCGTGCGCAAGGCGAACGGGTTGCTATCGCTACAGTGGTCTCGATGGCTGGTTCCGCCCCGCGTCGCCCAGGCGCAAAATTAGCAGTGAGTGAAGGTGGCGAGCTAGCTGGCTCGGTCAGCGGCGGCTGTGTTGAACCCGCCGTCTTCCAGACAGCCATGGAAGTGATTGCCGATGGAAAGCCGCAGATGCTCGAGTTCGGTATCTCCGAAGAGGAAAATATTGAGAAAATTGGCCTCGCTTGCGGCGGCACTATTCATGTGTTCGTGGAACGCCTGGATTGGTAAGAGCGAGCATTGGCACAACTTCTGTAGAGGAAATAAAGTATGGCGCAACTCTATGATGAATTAAAAGACCTGCTGCACCAGGAAAAAGGTGTGGCATTGGCGACAGTCGTGCGTGGAGCAGACCTGATTGGTGCGAAACTCCTGGTCTTACCGGGCATGAAAACGACTGGGACGTTGGGTAATGCTGCGCTGGATGCCCTGGTGGTGGAAGATGCTGAGCATGCTATTTGGAATGGTGATGCAGGCACACACACCTATACCATTGAAAGCACCACCGGCCCACTGCCTTACGATGTCTTTATCGAGGGTTTTCCGCCACCGCCAACGCTGATTATTGTTGGAGCTGGACATATCGCTATCCCTTTGACAACCTTTGCCAAAACGCTCAACTATCGCGTGGTGGTCGTGGACGCACGCGCAGCCTTTGCCACGCGTGAGCGTTTTCCCAATGCCGATGAGTTGATCGTTGAATGGCCAGACGAGGTATTGGAGAAGTGGGACTTGAATCCGTCTACCTCGGTAGCGGTTCTGACACACGACCCCAAGTTCGATGAACCCACATTGAAAGTGGTACTCTCGCGCCAGGTAGGCTATGTTGGGGCTATTGGCAGCCGTAAGACAGGTCAGGAACGCAACGAGCGTCTCAAGAAGCAGGGGTTAACGGAGGCGCAAATACAGCATATTCATGGGCCAATTGGCTTGAATATTGGCGCGACCTCCCCTGAAGAGACAGCTCTGGCAATTATGGCTGAGATCGTTGCTTCCCGCCATGGGAAAGACCGTGCAGTGGTTACTGATTGGAAGAAGTAAAAAGCGAGACTTCCTACGTCTTCATTCGTTTTTAAATAATGAGAACTTTTGCTCAGTTACTATTCCTATTCGTGTGGCGAAGTTGTTGGGTATGAGCATTGTTTTATAGTGGCGCGATTGACGCAATTATAGAAGAAAAGGTTAAACAATGAGCGACGATTCATATTATTATCAAGATGATCCTACAGAACCCATCCGCCACTCCCCTTCTCTTGCGCCTGATCAGCAGGGGAAGATGATTATTGGCAGTTTTCAAGACAATCAACCTCAGCCTGGGCGGCGACCATATCAAAATCCTCAACAACAGCCATAT
The DNA here is from genome assembly GCA_051004815.1 of Ktedonobacteraceae bacterium. Classification (GTDB taxonomy): domain Bacteria; phylum Chloroflexota; class Ktedonobacteria; order Ktedonobacterales; family Ktedonobacteraceae; genus JBBQXY01. Next base: position 14,377 of record JBPCJY010000255.1, on the reverse strand, counting down.
CAAGTGCCGCAATCGCAGCCTACACCTCAGCAAGTGCCTCCGACTCAACAGCAATATTACCCACAACAAAACCAGCAACGCTATCCTGGCAATAATGAACCACCAATTATAGAGCAGCAGCCAGCACAATACCCAGCTTTCCCAGCGACTCCACAAAAGAAAAATCGTTCGCCGCGTAAACGGCGCGGTTGTTTGGTGGGTTGCCTGGTCGTGTTATTATTAGTCTGTATTATTGGTGGTTTTACCATTTTCACGGCGCAGCGCGTCCTGGCCTTTGGTTCTGCCATCTCGACCCAATCACCTTTGAGTAGCCAGACTGGCTATATGGGTACCAGTGATCGCACCAACCTTTTGGTGCTGGGCTATGGCGGCTCAGGCCATGATGGAGCCTACCTGACCGACTCAATGGTTGTGATGAGCTTACTGCCACAAAGCCATCATACGACGCTGGTCTCGGTACCGCGTGATCTATGGGTGCAGATACCTGCAAACTCAGGGCAGTACCATAAACTGAACTATGCCTACACCAATGGTTCCAATAATGGAGCTAATGCGGTGGGCGGTGGGAATGCAGCCGCCCAGAAGATTTCACTGATTACTGGGTTGGACATCAAATACTGGATGACGATCAACTTTACTGGTTTTAAGAACTTTATCGATGCCATCGGAGGCATCGACGTAAACGTACCCGACTCGTTTAATGCCTGCTACCCCAAGAATGATGATGCATCAGTCGATCCAAGCTGGATAAAGATCCAATTTAACAAGGGGTTGCAACATATGAATGGGGCAACAGCTATCATGTATGCCCGCGCACGCGAGCCTCTAGAGGTGTGCGGGAAGGGTACCTCCGAGAATCAAGCCGAGTTAACCGATTTCGCCCGCTCCGCTCGTCAGCAGATCATGATTAAAGCGGCTTTGTCAAAGGTCAAGTCATTCTCAACGTGGCCGAGCATGTTTAACGCTCTGACCGCGCTTGAGCATACCATCTATACAAATATGTCATTGGCTGATCTGATGCAGTTCGCTCTCAAAATGGATCTGAACAATGCCCACCGTGTTGGTTTGAGCAATCAAAACGTGCTAGTTGACTCTACCGCGTCAGATGGAGAGTATATCCTGGCACCAGCAAACAACAACTGGCAGGCCATCATTGATTACGTAAAGCAGCAATTGTATAATTAATCGCTGCTTCCTTCTTGAAAGGAGGCCAGCATGGCACAGCGCGATGCACGCCAAATCGGCGGTATTTACCGGATAGGCCAGGTAATTACCTCTGGCGGCATGCTTACCACCTATACTGCCTACAATCGCAATACGAACGACGTGGTGGGACTCTATGTGCTAGAGTACCCACCTGCCTTTGATGCTGAGGCGGTTTCCCAAATGCTCCAACCTCTTGAACACCGCCGCGCTATCCAGTCTCCGCATGTGCTCCATGTCTATGATTGGGGTATCGATGGTACGCGTGCCTACATCGCCACTGACCCGCCGCGAGGAATGACGCTGCGCTATGTGTTGGATAACGAGAATATGAATCTGGGTCGCAGCGTTGATTTTATCCGCCAAATGGCACAGGGCTTAAAAGTATTGCACGAGCAAGGAACCATCGGGCTTGACTTGCGTCCACAACTGATCACCATTGATTCAGCAGCCCTAACGGATCGTGTGCAATTGGATGATGTGGGCCTGCGTTCGCTGCTGACCGCTCTTGGCTATATCAATAGTCAACGTGTTGATGATATTGCCTTTCTTGATCCACGCTATGCGCCGCCCGAATATAGTAACGGTGGTATGGTTGGCCCTACTAGCGATATTTACCAACTGGGACTGCTCCTATTTGAAATGATTACCGGTCGGTTGCCATTTGTGGGAAAAAATTCCGCCGAGACAGGTGTGCTACAAAGCACAGGCCAGGTACCGCGCATGGCCCAATTTAAACATGATACCCCTTCATCGTTACAGGAATTAGTGGACCGCGCCCTGGCCAAAAGTCCCGCGGCTCGCATTCCTGATGCTGCAACCTTCCTGACCATGCTGGATGCCCTGCAGGTTCCGCGCCGCATGCCTTCGGGCGAGTGGCCCAGGGAGGTTGGCATTCCCACCCCGCCAGGTGTACATATACCGGGGGTGACGGGCGAAATGCCGCCTCTTGAGGATGATGTGGCCTTACGTGCCACAATTATTGGCGATCCGCCACCTACTAGTGCGCAAGATCAGAACATGATGGAGACGGCAGCAGAAACATTTGGCTACCTCTGCTATGAGCAGGATGGTGTTGAGCAAAAACGCTATGCTGTCACCAAAAGAGACGTGATTGTTGGTAGAATGGATCCGAAACGCGGTGTCAGCCCCGATATTGATCTCAGTGCTATTGATCTCAAAATGACGGTTTCGCGCCAGCACGTCAGAGTTCGCTATGAAGAGACCTTCTTCTACATCGAAGACCTCAAGAGCCGCAATAAAACGCGACTCGGAGAGTTAGTGCTGGTGCCGCTCAAGCCCGAACTGTTGCAGCATGGCGATATCGTGCAGCTTGGTAGTGTGCGCCTCATCTTTAAGGTGCCAGGCATGCATGATACTCCTGTTTTTAAAATGGGCGATAATAAGTCATAATTCGTCTCTCATGTCTTCCAGCGTATCCTTCAGTGCGCTATGTAACGTATAGAAGATAGAGAGCACCATACAAAGCCATACTGCTCGACGTGTCTATTTATAGCAATGAAAGGAACATCTGATGGGGTTTGACCAATATCATGAGCCAGCAGAGGAGCTATCGCAGGAAACGCGTACCTTTGCCCGTATAATTGCATCGTTACAGGAGGAATGTGAGGCGATTGGCTGGTATCAGCAACGTATTTCAATCGAAAAAGACGATGATGCGAAGAAGATTATGCAGCATGCCCAGGAAGAAGAGTTCTTGCACTTCTCAATGGACTTAGAATTTCTGCTCAGACGTACTCCCAAGTGGCGTGTCGCCGCCAAGAACGTGCTCTTCCACGATGGTGATATCGTGGAAAATGCTGAAAAAGGCGAGGACGCCGAAGATCAAATAAAATAAAAAAAGCTGGCATCGGTGAGATGCCAGCTTTTTTTTGCTGCTAGAGGCTTTTCGCAATGGCTATCAAATCAGCCAGTAGCCCCTGTCCAGTAGCCTGACGTCCTGCCCCCGGCCCGATGATCGTTACCTCTGGAAGTGTGTCACTCTGAATGGTAATAGCGTTCATCACGCCCTCAACACGGGCCAGGGGATCACTGAGTGGTAACTCCATGGGTTCAACCCGCGCCTCAAGCTTCTTTCCTCTTGCATTGAGTTGTAATGAGGCGATAAGCTTAATGCGTTTCTGTTGGTTGATTGCGTTCTGCATTTGTTGCCTGCTAATGGTCGAGATACCCTGACGAATCACTTGTTCTGGACGAAGGGTCTGACCAAAGACCAGTGCAGCCAGGATGAGTGTTTTCGCGACCGCATCGTAGCCTTCAACGTCTGCCGTAGGATCGGCCTCGGCATATCCCTGCTGCTGTGCTTCCGCTAGCACCTCAGCATAGTCGCGACCGGTCGCCATCGCACTGAGAATATAGTTGGTGGTGCCATTGAGAATGCCACGCATAGCGGTGATGCTGGCACCGGCCATTCCTTCTCGTATCGTACTGATTACTGGTGTACCCGCCATCACCGTCGCTTCAATCCGCAACTGCACATGCTGTTTTTCCGCTAACGCAAAGAGTTCGGCTGCGGCCAGAGCGGCTGGCCCCTTATTCGCCGTGATGACATGCATCTCTTTGGTAAGAGCTGTGCGGATATGACCGATGCCCGGTTCGCCATCTCGCAAATTGGTACCGGTGGCCTCGGCCAACATATCCGCGTCTGTCGCTTGTAAACCCTGGAGTACGTTTGTCCAATGCTGCACACCGGGGTGATTTGTCAGGGGGAGCCGTGCTGCCGCAAGTTCTAAGAGCGTGGGAATATCGAGTCCATCTGTACGATAAATAAAGCCATGACGTGCATTGGCTACACTGACCAGCACAACGTCAACGCCAAAATCATGGCGCAGTTGAGCCTGTTTCACCGCAAGTAATTCGGCCAGCCCCTGGCCGACAACGCCAAAACCGATAATTGAGAGACGTATCTGTTTCATCTTGTTTAAATCCACGATAATTTGAGGCGGTCAAGTACACGTTTTACAGGCCCCAGTTCTTCAACACCCAGGCGACGGGCGACGCGAATGTAAATGAAGAAGCCAGCAAACATTTCAATGACCAGTTTAATCATAGCTAAGAGCGTTCCACCCAAACCTAGAGCCTGCTCGTGGGTAGTGACCAGCACGAAGTCAAGGATGAAGCGGAGGATGAAAATGCCAACGCCCATTGCCAGCGATGCCAGTAATATCTTCCCAACGAAGAGGGCAAGCACGCGTAGTTGTAGTCCACCAATGCGTTGATGCAGTAACCACAGTAGCACCGCCGCCTCCAGTAGTCCCGCGATGGAGGTGGAGAAAGCCAATGCACCTGTACCCCATTCAGGACCCCAGACCGCGAAGTTGATCAGTAATAAACTGAGGGCGATCTTAAAGATAAACTGGCCTACACTCACGATGACCGGAGTGGTGCTATCACGCATGGCATAGAACGAACGGGTCAGGATTTCAACGGCGGCAAGACCAGCTAGCCCCATAGCAAAGCCTACCAATGGGAAGACGGTAGATTGCGCATCCGCCAGGGTAAACGCTCCATGTTCAAGTAGCACCTGGATGATAGGTAGGCCCAAAAAGATCAAGCCAATACTGGAAGGTATCGACATGAAAAGAATGCTGCGTAGCGTTTCAAGAATAGTAGCACGCACACGGTCGAACCGCCCCTTAGCAACATTCTCGGCTAGCGTGGGAAAGGCCGCGGTGGAGACCGCCATGCCGAAGATGCCCAGTGGCAAGAGCAAGAGTTGCAGTGCTTGATAATATTGGGTAATCAATCCGTTCAGGAGGCTAGCACTGAAAATGACGCCCAAAAACGAGATCAGATAGCGGTCTACAAAAATGGAGAAATACAGCATACCCGCGTTGATGATGCGCGGTACCATTTGCCGTCCAATTTGTATCACGCCTGGATGTCGCCAATCAAAGGTGGGGGTATAGCGCATCCCTACTTTGAACAAGCCCGGTATTTGGATGGCGACCTGCAAAAATGCTCCTATTACAACGCCCCACGTCGCTGGATACACCGCCAAGGCATCGTTTCTCTGCCCATGATACGCCATGTAAACGCCTGGCAGCAGACCAGCAATGAGACCAACGTTGTACAAAACGGTGCCGATGGCAGGTAATAAAAAGTTCTGCCGTGCATTGAGCACGGCGTTGACAATGACGCCTCCGCCCAGTATGACGGCCTGCAAAAGCATAATGCGTGCCAGTGTGCTGATCAGGTTAATATGCGTTATGTAGTCTTGCTGGCTGATGGATGGCGTTTTAGGATTGTACAGTGGCACAATCTGAGGCGTGAAAATAATGGCAATCAGTGCGAGCACGACCATGATGGCTATCGCCAGATTGAGGGCTGCACTGGCAATATGCCAGGCCTCTTTTTCATCTCTCTCACCCAACATGTATTTGGTGAAGACGGGAATAAAGGCCGAGCTAAGCGCACCACCAGCAACAATATTAAAGATCAGATCAGGAATAACAAAGGCCTGTAAATAGGCGTCTGAGATGGCACCAGTGCCGAATACAAAGGCAAATAAGGAAGTACGTAACAGACCAAAGACACGACTAACGATAAAGGCTCCGGTGAGAATAAGCGTGGCCCGCTGGATATTAACCCGCTGGATCATACCTGTATCCTGCGCTGGTTCCACTGCCCGTGATAACCTGCTACTCGGTTTTCTCATCGCATTAGCTGGGCTTTGTTGTATAGGCACTTGGTAGGGCGAATGCTCGATCGGCGGTTGTAACGCTGGCGAATACTGGCCAGATGGTAGCGGTTGCCCTGGTGTCACCCCCAATGCCGGTGACATTTGCGAAGGCGCGGCGGGAAACTGTACTTTACCTTCTGGCATGCCTTTCACTCCCCTGGGCGGTATCATAGCGGTGACATCGGGCATCAAACGCCGTTGTTGCCGACGCATACGATCTTCGCGCAGCTGCTGGAGACGTGCCTGACGTAGTGCGGGAATGGGCTGCGAAGGTTGAGGGGCCTCAAAATATTGGTATTCCATGCCCTGTCCTAACCCCAATGATGTTCCCATATCAGCGACCGGCTCCTGGTACCGCTTGGATAACGGCTTGCGTGGTCCCGCAACACCATGTGGAGGCGACTGCGGTGGCTGTTGGGATGGCTGCTGATATGCCGGAGATTGTTGTGCAGGTGGATATACCGGCGGCTGTGGAGCAGCAGAGTGTGGTTGAGCCTGTTGCACAGGCTGCTCTTCATCATATTGCCAGCCATAGTATCCCGGTTGCTCTTGCGGGCTTTGCGGAGGCTGAGGTGGCTGTTGTCCTTCGTTTCCCACTATTCTCGCTCTATTGCTACACGTCCAACACGTTTATTGCCGCTTGTGTTCGCTGCTATTCACTCTTTTTCAACACCGCCGCTTGCGACTTTGCGTGACAAGCATACCATAATAAACACACGCTGGCTAGTAGTTGCGTGCTTTTTGGCTACGTATTCACGAAGATCACTTTGCAGCCTATATCCATGATAGCTTAAAGCGATTAAGCAATCTTCTTACCGGCCCAACGTTTCAATAGAGATTTGCATTTGACACAACCGCTAAACCCCGTTACAATCCTTGCATCACACATGAACTGTCACAACGATGTGAGATTCATGGAACAAGATTGAGAGGTGAGGTATCTCCCACATGAAACATTTACATGCAGTTATTCTGGCAGGCGGCAATGGTACGAGGTTGTGGCCGCTCAGTACGCCTGGCTTTCCCAAGCAATTTCTACCACTTCCCAGTGGTCAAAGTATGATACAAGCAACCCTGGCACGAGTTGCACCGTTTATCACACCCGAACGGGCCTGGGTCGTCACAGGCCGCTCGATGATTGAACTGGTTCACGAACATTTGCCTTCCATCCCGGCCAATCATTTGCTCGGTGAGCCGATGGGACGTAATACAGCACCAGCAATTGGTTTGGTAGCGGCTACTATTGCCCGGCAAGACCCGCAGGCCATTATGGCATCTTTTCATGCCGATGCCGTGATCTCCCATGTGGAGGATTTGCAACAATCGCTACAGCTTGGCTATCAGTTAGCCGAACAAGGCTATCTGGTGACGCTAGGGGTCAAACCCACAACTCCAGAGACGGGGTATGGCTACATTCGTTTCGCAAACCCTGTCAGCGAGGGGCATAATCACCAGGCGTATCGCGCTGACCGCTTCGTGGAAAAGCCCAATCTGGCGACGGCACAGCACTATCTGCAAGATGGGCATTACGTATGGAATAGCGGCATGTTTATCTGGAAGGTCGAGACAATCCTGGCCGAAATGCGCACTCATCTACCCGAAACAGCGCGGAAAATTGCTCAGATTGTTGATGCAATGGGGACGCCACAGGAAAGATTAACCATCGATGAAATCTGGCCCACGATTACTCCCGCCTCCATTGATACTGGTATCCTGGAGAAGACAAAAAACCTGGTCGTGATACCTGCTGATCTAGGCTGGAATGATGTAGGCAACTGGGAGCAGTATGGTGCTCTGTTCCCCACCGATGACCATGGTGTTGGGGCCGTTGGTAGCCATATGAACCTTGCTAGCCAGAATGTTTTTGTCTACAATACGACGCCAAATCCCATCTATACTATCGGCTTGGAGGATATAGTCGTCGTCGTCATGGACGACAAGACTGTGATTTGCCACAAAGATTCCGTCCAACGCGTCAAGGAACTGGCGGAGAGCGAGCAGAAAAAAGCTTGATGCTAGCAGTATCAGAACATTTCACTGTGCTATAATATATAGCAAAACTGATTGGTGCTGTGTTGTTGTAGGAAAAGAGGTCGCCGCTATGCTCTCCGAACAACCTGTGCTTGGCACTCGTGGTATGGTTGCTTGTGCTCATTACCTCGCTACTCAGGCAGGCCTTTCCATTCTCATTCAAGGTGGCAATGCGATTGATGCAGCTATTGCGGCTAATGCCGCTATGACTGTGGTCTATCCATCGGCATGTTCGGCTGGTGGGGATATCTTTATGCTCGTCTGGGAGGCCAAAACACAGCAACTGCACGCTTTGAATGGGAGTGGACGTGCGCCTCGTGCGATGACGCCGGAGTACTTTGCGTCGCATAACATGAAGGCGATACCCTTACGCGGCCCACTTCCGATCACTGTGCCGGGGGCGGTAGATGGCTGGTTTGAAGCCTTACATCGCTTTGGGACGCTACCAGCGGAACAAATCTTTGCTCCCGCTATTGGCTTAGCGGAAGAGGGAATGCCTGTCAGTCCCAAACTCAGCGGCTGGTTGAAGCAGGCCGCGGAGCCAATTCTCCGGCAATGGGAGAGTAGTGCTGGCATATTTGTGCCAGATGGCAAACCTCCCCGTACCGGAGACATTCTGCGCCAGCCACATCTCGCTCGCACCTATCGCACATTGGTGCAAGAAGGTCGCGACGCTTTTTATCGCGGTTCCCTGGCCCGAACCATTACAGAGTATGTACAGCAGTGCGGTGGTCTGCTCTCGCTGGAGGATATGCAGCAGCACCAATCGGATTGGGTTGAGCCGCTCTCGACTACCTATCGCGGCTACGAGGTCTATGAATTTCCTCCCAATTCGCAAGGTATCGTCGCGCTGGAGATGCTTAACATATTGGAAGGTTTTGATCTCAAGTCCCTGGGCTACCAGACGGCTGATTACCTGCATCTGTTCCTGGAAGCCAAAAAACTGGCCTTTGCTGATCGCGATCGCTACATTTCTGACCCCGCGTTCGTGAATATACCTGTCGAGCATTTACTGAGCAAATCCTATGCCGAGCAGCAGCGTGCGCGGATAAAATTGACCAGGGCGACGCCGCATTTTACCGCGGGGCCAGAAAAAGAGGGCGATACGATGTATCTTTGTGTCGCCGATAGAGAAGGTAATGTTGTCTCCTTGATCCAGAGCCTATACAATGGTTTTGGCAGTGGCGTCGTTGGCGGCGATACCGGTGTGTTGTTGCAAAATCGTGGCGCGTACTTTTCGCTTGACCCACGCCACGTCAATTACTTGCAGGCGGGGAAGCGCACCATGCATACGCTGACACCCGCGATGGTATTGAAAAACGGTAGACCCTATCTCGCGTTAGGCTCAATGGGCGGCGATGCTCAACCACAAATTCATGTACAGTTGCTTTCGGCACTACTCGATTTTGGTTTGAATGTGCAGCAGGCCATTGCTGCACCTCGCTGGCGCAGTGTGCGTGTGAGAATGGCCTCACCGGGTAAAGGACAAGAAGTCAGTGGTCAACAGGGCGTTGATGGGGATGTCGCGCAAAGAATTGGCGAGGTTGTCAAGTTGGAACGACGCTTCATGAGCGGTGTTGCCCTGGAACTTGATCTCCTGGGCCATCAAACCGTCATTGAAGGGCCGTGGGAAGATGGCATGGGCCACGCGCAAGCCATTCGCATCAATCCTGATACTCATATTTTTGAGGGAGCCGCCGACCCGCGCTGTGACGGTCTCGCGCTAGGTTGGTAGCAAGTCATTTGTGGGCAGAAACAAATAGTAGTACGGAAGGATGGAGTGTATGACCACAAAGCCATATCACCATGCAATCCCTGCAGATATTCTTGCGCTCTCCCATGAGCGCGATATGTTACGTAAACGCGGTCGATACGACCGAGCAGACGTTCTGAAACGTCAAATTGAGGAGGCTGGTTATGCAATTAAAGATAACCCCCATGGAGCGCATTTAATAATTCTTCCCAGTATCGAAGTGGATGGGCAGACCTATCGCACAGCACGTCAGTTGCCATCGCTGCTGGATGAGCCTGACCACTGCACTTTTTCTGTGAATATTCTGGCGCACGATAGCTTTGAACAAACTCAACGTTGTGTTGAAAGTGTTTTGCGCTTTGCCGCTCATCATGATATCGAGCTTATCCTGGTTGACAATGCCTCGCGGGATGAATTGAGCATCTGGTCGGCAACGCTGCGCTATAATGATCCGCGTGTGCATGTATTGCATGTGACGCGCATGATGGGTGAGGCCGAAGCCCGTAACATTGGCTTGAAGCAGAGCCGAGGCCGTTATATTCTACTGCTTGATAGCAGCCTTGAGTTGACCGGTGATGTGTTTACGCCCCTGGCTGAAACGTTGTCCGATGCTCAAATTGGTATTACCGGTTGGCATGGTTTGCACACGGAGGACTTGCGCCACTTTGAAGAGAGCCAGCAATTGGAGGTAGAGGTGGTGGATAAGCAATGTATGGCTTTCCCCCGTCGCCTCTTACAAAAGGTGGGCCTATTCGACGAGGGCTATCGCCACCCGTACTATATGGACGTTGATTTCAACTTTCTGGTACGAGATAGCGGCGCAAAAGTCACCGTCACACCAGATTTACCCCTGCTGAGCAATCCAGGCATGCAGAATACTCGCCTATCCGACGCTGAGCGGACGCGCTTGACCAAACGGAATTTCTATCGTTTCCTTGAAAAATGGGGCGATAGAGACGATCTACTACTAGACGCGGACGAATAAGACCGCATAGCGTACGTAGATGTGTTTTGTGTAGCACATCTACGTATTTTTTTTCGCGCTAAAAGATGATACAATGGAGCCAGGGTGAGCATCGTTTTTGCCTCAAGAGTAAGCGTATCGGTGGCAAGCCAGCACAACCATTACGCGAGACTATACCTATTCCCTCGTGTCATCATGTACCGTATTAAGGAGTACTTTATGCAAGCTATAAAAAGTCGAGACGATATTCAGCAAGAATATACCTGGAACCTCGAAAGTATTTTTCCCACAAATGAAGATTGGGAGCGCGATTTTCAAGCCCTCCAACTTCGACTCCCTGAACTAGAAGCTCTCAAGGGAACCCTATCACAAAGCGGGCAGGCTGTATGGACGCTATTACAGAAGCGTGACGAGATATATCAAGCCCTTGAACGTCTCTATGTCTATGCCTCCATGCGTAAAGATGAAGACACCACCAACAGTCTGTACCAGGGGATGGCCGACCGGGCAATGCAGCTGTATGTGCGCACTTTGACAATTGCCTCGTTTATTGAACCGGAAATCCTCGCCTTATCTCCTGAGACCGTGGTGCAGTTCATGAAAGAGACACCGGAACTTGCTCTCTATCAACAGCAGTTGGATGATTTGAATTTGAAGCGAGCGCATATCCGCTCTGCCGAAATTGAGTCAATCCTGGCCGCCGCCTCTGAGATGGCTGAAGGCCCCGGCAGTATCTTCACTATGATTGACAACGCCGATCTGAAACTCCCCACCATTAAGAACGAGAACGGGGAAGAGGTCGAGCTTACAAAAGGAAACTATCAGCTTTTCATTCGTAGCACCAATCGGCAAGTCCGCAAAGACGCCTTTGAGGCATTGCAGGGGACATTTTTGAAGCAACGCAATACTATTGCCTCTACGCTTGCCTCACATGTGAAATCAGATGTCTTTTACGCGACTCAGCATAACTATGCTTCTTGCCGTGAGCAAGCCCTGGCTCGCTACAATATTCCGGTTAGCGTCTACGACAATCTGGTGACGGCGGTAAGCGAGCATATTCCTCTGCTCAATCGCTATCTCAAATTGCGCAAGCGCATCTTGCAGCTCGATGAATTGCACATGTACGATCTCTACGTGCCGATTGTGGAAGAGACCATGGAAGAGGTGAGTTACCAACAGGCGCGTGATACGGTGATTGCCGCGCTCTCCCCCCTGGGCGAGAACTACACCAATACGCTGCGACGTGCCTTCACGGAGCGCTGGATTGACGTGTTTGAGACACCTGGCAAGCGTGGCGGAGCGTATAGCGGCGGAGCATACAGCACCAACCCGTTTATCCTGCTCAACTACCAGAATAACCGCGATAGCATGTTCACTCTGGCCCATGAATTGGGCCATTCGATGCATTCGTTCTTCACACGTAGCAATCAGCCCTATCAATACGGCGACTACACGATCTTCGTGGCTGAGGTGGCTTCCACCCTCAATGAGGGATTGCTGACGGAGTATCTTCTGAAGACAACGGATGATCGGGCATTGCGTCTGGCCATTCTCAATCATTCCCTGGAAGGGTTCCGTGGCACCCTTTTCCGCCAAACCATGTTCGCTGAGTTTGAGCAGCAAGTGCATAGCCGTGCGGAGCAAGGCGAGCCAATGACGGCTGATATGCTCAGTACCCTCTATCACGCCCTGAATGAGAAATACTATGGTGGGGAGACCACCATTGACCCACTGATTGACATCGAGTGGGCGCGTATTCCGCACTTCTATAGTAGCTTTTACGTCTATCAATACTCAACTGGTATCTCTGCCGCCTCCGCGCTTGTGCAGCGCATCTTGCACGAAGGACAGCCTGCTGTAGAGCGTTACCTGAGCTTCCTGCGCTCCGGCTCGTCTGACTACAGCATTAACCTGCTCAAGAAAGCAGGTGTTGACATGAACTCGCCAGAACCAGTCCGCCAGGCATTGCAACTCTTTGCGTCGCACCTGTCACAGATGGAAGAATTGCTGTAGTGCTTGCAATTCATGGCACCCAATAGGCGTCAAGTTCACGACCTGGATAGAGCCGTAGGGACGCGATTTATCGAGTCCACCGCCGATTTATCGGCCCGTCTCCGCTATAGGTGCAGCAATTCGTTGCGCCTTTTTAGCATAAGTTCTCTTGTTCTGTATACGTTTTGCTTGCCTCAAGAGTGTTTATAAGGGAAGCCTGTACATCCTGCGTAACAGAATGTACGGTAATCGTTTAGTCTTGTTAGCGAAGACTCAAAGAGGAGAATATATATGAGCGACGAACAGAACAAAGACCTTGGTACACAGGGAGCAGATGATAAGGTGAAAGGCGCAGCCAATCAGGTTGCTGGTAAAGTTCAGAAAAAAGCTGGCCAGTTAACCGGCGATACTTCTACCGAGGCCAAAGGCGCAGCCCGCGAAGCAGGCGGTAAAGTGCAGTCCAAGGCCGGCCATGTTGAGCAGAAAGTAGATGATAAGCTCAAAGAAGACACTCAGGGAGCTTAATCAGTAGTCCTGCGTGGCATGTAGAAATAAGGAGGCCAACGAGCAATTGCTTGTTGGCCTCCTTATTTCTATGTGAATGAGTTAATTCGCACCCACAAACTCTATGAAAAATTCCAGCACTGCGGCCGCTTTCTCAATATGCGGAGAATGACCACAATCTGCCAGAATCACTTCGCTGTATTGACCACCATTTGATTGATAGTTATCTAGCACCAGACGCACTTGTGAGACCATGGGTTGGGGCGGGTAGACCTCGGCACCGGGCCAGTTGGGTACTGCCCCTAGCTGGCCTAAAAAGCCTAAATCGAACAAAGACGAGTCAGCAACGATTTGATCATCTGCGCCGCGCATCCATAGAACCGGCGGTTGCTGACTGATAGTGGCAAACTCTCCCTGATGCAGGTAGACTGGCGAGAGGGCATTGTTGACACCCTTCGTGCCAGGTCCCACGTTGGGCCAATTTTGGGAAGATGTAATATCGCCTGGATAGTTTCCCTCCGCTACTTTCATTGCCAGCATGCTTGTCAGGTATATTTCCTCGCGGTCAGGTGCAGCATGGAAAGGCGGCTTGAAATAGAAAGTATTCATAACCGTGCGCGGGGAGGTCTGTTCATTGCCACGATCTCCCTGGCTAAGTCGTTGCACGAAATCGGGATTGGCGGTACCCCCGCCACTGCCCGCACCATCGGGCCAGGTCAGACTTCCCTCTACCCCTTTTGTGCCACCGAAGCCAAACGGCGAACCCGGTGACTCTAATGTGAGTGAACGTATGGTACCAGGATAGTCTATCGCATACTGCATTGCCACATTGCCACCGAGCGACCAGCCCAGTAGGTGGAAAGGTGGTAATTCAAGTGCTTGTACAAATGCGGCGAGGTCGTCCGAGAAATCCCGCACCCCTCGTGTCGCATCAACTGGTAACGTCTCGCTATCGCCATATCCACGCAGATCGGGTGCATAGATTTTGTAACGGTCTGTAGCCGCCAACGCCAACATAAAGTCCTGAAAAAAGAGCGACGAAGAACAATTCCCATGTACCAGTACTATGGGTATGCTCCCTGTCACTCCTGTACCTCCTGCACCTGCCTCAAGATAGGCTACTTCAAGTCGTGGAGTTTTAACTTTGTGCTGCTTGATACCAGCTAACAAAAGTGTTGCACTCATCGTCCGAAAATCCTCCTGTTTTTAATTCCTCAGCTAATTGTAC
>JBPCJY010000254.1:0-20222 GCA_051004815.1 Ktedonobacteraceae bacterium | reverse complement strand
CGACAGCCCGGTGAGCAGAAACCATACAAGCATGATGCCATTGAGCATCGCCGTCGCAATAATTGACATGGTCGCGCTTCTCCTAACTCCTTGTGCATGGAGATGTTTTTTGTGATGTCCGGCATGGCCCTCAGTCTCTCTCCCCTACGATTTCCCGGCTTCTGATGCCCAGTATAGATCGCTTTCCTGATGCTGGGCTGAGTCGTTGCTGAGGAGTGACTGAGCGATACCCAACGTCGTCTCTCACGCCTCGAACGGCGCGAGCACAGGCGAGTGATGACTGCGTCCACCAGCCGACTAGTTCGTCCTGAAAAGTATGCGTCCAGCTGGCCGCTGCGGGAGGATTCATCGAGAACCAGGGAGTAACCAGGCACCTGCTGGACAAATTCGATGCTGCTCAGGCGGCGGTCGATCAAGGCCACACCTCGGTAGCCATTGGGTGTATGAATGACTCTGCTGGGAAATTTTGATAGCATGTCCGTACATCTAAGAAACAAGGCGAACAGCGGGATAGCAAAACGGAATAGACGAGCGTATTCACAGAAAAGATGTAGAAGCGGATACTTCATTTTCCCTTCTAAGCTCAGTCCAGTGAAGGGTAAAAGATGCATAAACGTCTTTACCATTCCTTCGATCACTTTTCTGACCTTGTCCACTTGTCCGGACAAAATTTCCCAGCAGAGTCATTCATACACCCTATACCTCGCAGACGTGTAGCAGGAACCCTGTCTGGGGGACAGGTAATGGACATCGGCAAAAGATGCCGCTCTCGGAGCGTACCTATCATTGTCCGTGTTGCCTCCTTTCGCTTGATCGAGATGTGAATGCCAGTGGAAACATTTTGGCATTGGGACTACAATGCCGTGTCATTCCAGAAGCCACCGGCTTTAGCCGTAGGGAGTAGTCACCGAAAGAACCCTTGCACATGTCCTTACCCTCCTTGAGGAGAATATGTTCCAGTTTGCATCAGCGTCATCCCACCGGAAACTGCGCGTCCTGGATGTCGCCTGCGGTACGGGCCGCCTGCTCGAACTTCTCAGCCAGCATATCCCTAATTTGGACGCTGTTGGCGTCGATGCCAGCCAGGATATGCTCGCGCAAGCACGAGTGAAGCTCCCAGATCAATCGCACATTCATTTCGTACAAGCGGAGGTTGGTCCAGGTGAATGGGCCAATCTTCCGTTTGAACCTGCTTCATTCGATGTCATTACCTGCACCAATGCTTTTCACGACCTGCGTGCCCCTCTGGAAACACTCCAGGGATTGAGAACACTGCTGATACCAGGTGGTATCCTGATCCTCGAAGATTACGCACGCAGGCCGCCTCCCTTTCCCTGGAACGTATTTGAGCGAATTGTGCGACGCGTTGAAGGAACGTACGTGCAGGCCTTTACCCTGGGGGAGGCGCATGCCCTCTGTATGCAGGCAGGATACCAGGCTCTTGCTGAAGAAGCTTTCAAAATCGATTGGCTATGGTATGGGTGGGAGATTGTGGCGAATACCGAATGATCCCGCTTCTCTTTTACGTCATATACAGGGAATGAATGCATCCGTGACGTTGCAACACTTTGCAACGGTCGCAACTGTCGTGAGTCCTCCAGCAAATTGCACGAGACTTGAGCGTTCACAGGAATGAAATGGGCGTTCCTCCTCGGTAAGAAGATGCGTCAAAGGACCTTCTTTAGAAGAGACCTTCTCGATGACATACCTGAGTGCTTTTCCTGGTGAACCTTCTGGAAGGCTGCAAAACGCATAGATCACAATGCCCTCTGGCTTCAAGACGCGGATGAATTCTTGTACTACTGCGCGAGGATCAGCCATAATTTCAATCACCCAGGTGCTGAGTACCACATCGAACGTATTCTCGTGATGCGGGAGATGTTGCACATCTCCCAGGACAAATTGGACGCGCGGATCGGCAATTTTGGCTTGCGCAACGGCCAGCATACGTTCCGAGGCATCGAGTGCAATAACACTTCCCGGTTGGCTGTGCTGTAACACGGCCAGGGTCCGTTCACCCGTCCCAGCCCCTGCATCCAGCACAACCGCTCCAGGTTGTACCCATTGTTCGATCAGGTGGGTAATTCGTGCTAATGCAGGAGCGGCAATGTGTTGATCCCACACCTGGGTAAAACTATCGTAGACAGCGGCGACCTCGTTATACGCGTCCGCCTGCTCACCACGATGGCGATGCAATAGTTTAAGAAAGTTGGCAAGTTTGTGCCTGGCTGTTTCATTCATACACTTCTTAGTTTGGTGCATCAGGCTGAAGCCATTATGAGGATAAACTGAGGGCGTGCTGAGGGTATGCTGGCTCCCTTTCCTCGCTAATGGAGTGGTAGCCATCAGCGATGGCTCAGCAAAGATTCAGCGCATCATCAGGAAAGAAAGCTACATTCAAGAGAGAAGCTCAAATCTACAACAGACTGGAAGCAGAGAAATGGAGCATGCTTTGTGAAAAAGTAGCGTATTTTAGCAAGAGTTGTCGTGAGATACTCCAAACCGGATCAACAAGGGAAGTTATGAAGCAGACTCATAATACAACCGTCGTAGTCGCTGACGATGATCCTCAATTTTTGCGGTTGATGACCAGTAATCTCAAGCTGGAGGGATATAAGGTACTTTTGGCAACTGGTGGTCAGCAGGCTCTCGACCACGTTGCGATGAGCAAACCTGATCTTGTCATTCTCGATGTAATGATGCCGAAATTGGACAGTTTGAGTGTGTGCCAACATATCCGGGAAAGTTCTTCCATTCCAATCATCTGTTTGTTCAAAGATGGACAAGATCAGATGAAGATCCAGGCTCTCGATCTCGGGGCAGATGATTGCTTAACCAAACCATTTAATACGGATGAATTGCTGGCGCGAATACGAGCATTGCTGAGACGGACACGGCTGACAATGCGTGCGCGATTGACAACGCGCGAGCACATACGGGCTCTGTCCCAGCGAGAAGCGACGACTATCGGAGATCTGACAGTCGATTACTCGCAGTACACCGTGACGATGGCTGGGCGGGAGGTCGAACTCACGCCAATAGAGTTTTGTCTTATTGCTACCCTTACACAACATGCCAGGCAGGTCGTGCCCCAGGAAATCTTGTTGGAGTCCGCCTGGGGAAAGAAGCACATCGGTGAGAATCACCTGCTCCAGGTGCATATTCATCGCCTGCGGCGCAAGCTGGAAGTTGATCCGAAACATCCTCGCTATATTCTCACCAGAACTGACATAGGCTATCTCCTGAGGGAGCCATAATATGGCTCATAGATTATAAGCAGTTCCTTTTCAGGCGTGTTTGGTCGAGATGAGACATGCTTTTCTCCTAGCGAGATGTGCCTGGCAAATCGTTCTTCCATCGGAACAGAGGTTGCCAGTCGAATATGTTCTGTCAAGTTTTCTCATGCAGGAAAGGAGCCGATAGCATCGTTCCTCTGTTCGTTGCCACTACGGCGACGGTGTAGGCTGCACATAGCGTGGCACTGGTACCGGCTCAGCGGGATTGGCGTTTGATCCCAAAATCTGCACTGGACGATAGAACAGGTTCAAGGGAATTTGGCTCAGTAACCACTTATTGAAATCAGTCTGTTCGCTGATGAGCTGCTCTCGTGCATACTCGATACGGTTAAAGGACCCTTCAGTCTGCACCAGCACCGAGTGCGCATTACTCCCCACGCCATAATCTGGATAGTTCTCGACAAAGACACGCAGCCCTCCTGTCATCAATCCTGAAGCAGCGAGAGCCGCATTGGTATCAGATGTGCCTTGACCAGCTTTGAGTGCCGCTGCATTACTTCGTGCCTGGGCAATTTTGGTGATGGCATCATTCTGGGAGGCGATGGTAGAGTTGAGTAACGCCGCATCCTGTTGCAGCAGTTGTGATGCTCGATCTACCTCATTCCAGACATTGCCCACCTTCCCTTGAACGTCGTATTGCCGTTGCTGGATGGTGATATTTTGATTAATCAGAATAAAGCCACCAAACACGACAATGGCGAGAACAACTACCGAACTTATCTTGATAGGAGTCCAAAAACGCTTCGGCGGGTTCATTTTTTCTCTCATTCCAGCGTTGGTCATCTCGCCATAGGTAGGCGACGTGCGATCGTCGCCTGGCCTTGCGCTGTACGCTGACCCTCTGTCGTCATTTGCGATCTTTTCTTGGTCGAACATGCGAGTATTTTTCCTTTCAATGCTATTTACACATCTCCACCTGATGAGGATGAATTGCCACCGCCTCCCCACGATCCTGAACCACCGTTGCCAGGAGAAGAGCCTCCCCCTCCTCTACTAAACAAAACAAGCACAAATAGAATGCGCCCGAGGAGGCGGAAAGCCGTGTAGAAGAAATTCTCCCGCCGACGAGAAGCGACGACGGCACTTATTCCTAGCCATCCAGCGATAGCGATAGACACAAGTATGAATAGTAGTACTGGGTTTGGACTGCTGGTTGTAGCATTTGAAGAGCTTGTAGCAGTAGCTGACTTAGGATGAGTGGTCTGCCATTCCCTGGCTACGCTTGGATCACGCTCAGCCGCGGAGACCTTGTCGTAGAAAGCCAGAAGGCCACCCTGCCACTGTCCTTGCGCACGTGCAGGGACAAAAGTGGTTTGGACGTAGTCGTCCATCAGCGTATCTGGCAGTGCTCCGGATATTCCTCCACCTGTAATGTAGGCTAGCCAGGGAGCAGGTCCATCTTTGCCTGTCTTCTTGAGGTAGAGGACGAAGAGGACACCGTTATTCGTGTCTTTAAATCCTATCCCATTTTTATTGAAGACAGCGGTGGCAAACTGATGAGGGTCACTCGCCAGATCATTGAAGAACATCACCGCGATCTGATACCCTTGTGCTTGCACGTCATCAGATCGTGATCTCAGTTGCGCGAGGAAACCCTGCGGGACGGTCCCTGTCGTATCCAGTATGCCATGCGTCGCTTCGGTGAGTTGTGGCATGGGTGGGTCCTGTGCAGAAGTCCCTGCCGGGTCCTGGGCCTGTTGCGGTCCTGCGCATGCAGCGAACAGGCCCAGGAATACGAAGGTGAGCAGCATCAAGATATATCTTGTAACATGCATTTTGGAGAGTCGTACCATGAAGTATCTCCTCGTCTCGTTCTCTCTTCTGTGTTCCTCGCATAGAACTCATGCACTGTTCTTTGCAATCTCTTCGTATTCCGCTGAGTGTACTATCTCTCACATGCAAGTCGCCGCACAAAGTGAGATTGCCATTGTCTAAGATGAGAGCCACCTCACCACAGATTCCTCAGCAGACTCGTCAACAGGTTTACTCGACAATCAATTTGCCGCGGAACATACCCATCTGGCAGGAAAACTCATACTCGCCTGCCTTCTCTGGTAGGAATTCCACCGGAACCGTCTCGCCCGTCGGGAGCTGTGCGCTCTTCCCGAAAGCGTTGAAGATGACCATCTCCGAGCAGGCTGCCGTTTCTTCACGCCGGAAGTTCAGGCGCACCGGCTTGCCGTGCTGCACGACGATCACATCAGGCGTATATCCCCCCTTCACCAGCACCATCGCTTCTTGATAGCCAGTCGATGTCGTTGCAGCCCGCACCCCGCCCTTACGCGGTCCCCAGAAGTACCAGGCAATGCCGCCGATCAAGGCTAAACCAATTAGTAGCGCGAATATATTTGAGAGTGTCATGATTGTGCCTCGTTGTGTGGTTGTGTTTCTTTTGGATGCCAGCCGCGCAAACGGTTGGCATTGGTGACGACGGTCACGGAACTGGCGGCCATCGCCGCTGCCGCGATGAGTGGACTCAGTAGAATGCCGGTGAACGGATAGAGCAGTCCCATAGCGATGGGTAACCCAAGCCCGTTGTAGATGAACGCGCCGAACAGGTTCTGGTACACATTGCGCATGGTGGCTTGCGAGATTTGAATGGCGGTGACAACTCCCCTCAGACTCCCACTAATGAGTGTGATATCCGCGGCCTCGATAGCCACATCCGTTCCCGTTCCGATAGCCAGACCGACATCGGCCTGGGTGAGCGCAGGCGCATCGTTGATACCATCCCCGACCATTCCAACCTTCTTGCCTTCCAGTTGGAGCTTCTGGATTTCATGGGCCTTATCTTGTGGAAGGACCTCCGCGATGACGCGGTCTACCCCAACCTGACGCCCGATCGCTTCTGCTGTACGGCGGTTATCGCCAGTCAGCATGACCACCTGGATGCCCATCCGCTTGAGTGCCGCGATCGCTGCCACCGATTCTTCCTTGACCGTATCGGCAACGGCGACAATCCCTGCCGCTTTTCCGTCAATGGCGATATACATTGGCGTCTTGCCATTATCTGCCAGCCCCTGGCTTTCGGGTACCAGGCGACCCAACGCAACCTGTTTCACCTCCATGAATTTGGCATTGCCCAGCAATATATGCCGTCCCTCCACATCCGCTTCGACTCCGTGACCAGGGACGGCGTTGAAGCTCTTCGCCTCGGCCAGCGTGATGCCTTGCACCTTCGCTCCTGCGAGAATGGCACTGGCCAGGGGATGTGCTGAATTGCGCTCGATAGTTGCCGCTAAGCGCAATATGTCGTCTTCATCAAACCCCGTTTCCGCGATCACATTGGTCAGTTCTGGTTTCCCTTTGGTAATAGTTCCGGTCTTGTCCAGCACAACCACCTGTAGCTGTTTCGTAGTTTGGATCGCATCACCTGAGCGGATCAGGATGCCTTGCTCCGCGCCTTTGCCAATGCCAACCGTCAGGCTGGTCGGAGTCGCCAAACCCAATGCACAAGGGCAGGCGATAATCAGGGTGGTAACAAAGACAATCAGCGCGTAGATGTAGCTGGGTTGCGGTCCGAAGATGAACCAGATCACGGCCGAGGCAACCGCCAGGATCATGACCGTCGGGACAAAGTAGTGCGAGACCTGGTCCACGACCTTCTGGATAGGGGCTTTCGATCCCTGGGCATCCTGGACAAGCCGGATGATCTGAGCCAATGCCGTATCCTTGCCTACTTTTGTGGCACGAAAGTGGAAACTCCCAGTCTGGTTCATGGTCGCACCAATCACCTCATCTCCAGTTTGCTTCTCGACCGGGATAGATTCTCCGGAAATCATACTCTCGTCTACGGACGAATTGCCATCCAGCACCACGCCATCGACTGGAATCTTCTCGCCGGGGCGTACCACGATGGAATCGCCCACCAGGACTTCTTCAAAAGGAACGTCTACCTCAACGCCATTCCGCACTACACGCGCCGTCTTGGCCTGTAAACCGATCATTTTTTTAATGGCTTCGCTTGTGCGTCCCCTCGCTCGCAGTTCGAGTGCCAGGCCCAGATTGACCAACGCGACGACTACCGCGGACACATCGTAAAAGACCTCGGCGAAATTCGCCTTGGGGAAGATTTGTGGTACGAGCACCGCCACCGTCGAGTACAACCAGGCCGCGGAAATACCGATAGCGATCAATGTATGCATGTTGGCCTGGCGGTGTTTAACGGCCTGCCACATACCCGTAAAGAAGTGGCTGCCAGCCCAAACCATGACGGGGATCGTTACCAGCCCAAGGAGACCCCAGACGAGGCGGCGTGCATCACTTCCAGGTGTCAACCAGTCGCGTAAACCAGGGAAGAACTCTGGATAGGAGAAGACAATCACTGGCAGAGAAATGATAGCCGCGAACCAGAACTTCTTGAGTAAAGTCGTATATTCTTGGGCGCGACCCTGCTCAGCCCGGTCGATAGATGACTCAGCAGGAACAGTTGCACCGTGTTCTCGCACCTTATACCCTGACGTTACAATCGCCTGCGCTAATTTCTTACGGTCAATGAAACCGGGGATATATGCCACATGCGCCTGCTGTGTTGCCAGGTTCACCGTAGCGGTCAGCACTCCCGGCGTCTGTTGTAGGGCCTTTTCGATGGTCACAACGCAGGATGCACAATACATGCCCTCGATGTCGAGCTGCGTGGTTGCGGTACCAATCGTATACCCAACAGCTTTGGCTCGTTTAACAATGCTTTCCACCTGTGTTTCCGCTGGGTCATAGGTAATGCGCACCAATTTTGCACTTGCATTGGCCGTCACCTGCCGCACGCCTGGGAGCGTTTTAAGCTGTTCTTCCAATCGCCTTGCGCCATGTTGTCCATCAATAGCAACGACCGGGAGTTCGATGTGCAGAAGTCCACCTCTTTCGGACACACCTGTGGTAGCCGAACTCGCGTGTTCGCGGTCAAACTGTTGCACACACCTGGCAGAGCAGAAGGAGAAGGTTTCCGCGCCGACCGTGCGCTGTGCAAACACCTGTCCTGTTTCAATGGTCATGCCACAAATGGGGTCGCGGACGGTCGCCCCTTGCTGTGACTGTGGTGTTTGTATCATCTGTTGTTCCTCTTTTGGGAAAAAAGTGCCTTTGAAAAGGTCCTAAAAAGCTCTGTTGTAAGACTTTGTCACGGTACAGCGTTCGTACTGCACACCCAATCTACTTCTATTGTGCTTTACCTGACTGAGACTCGCTTGATGGAGAACTGATGCTAAGCTGAGTATTCAAAAGAGGGCTGAAAATTTAGGCGTTGTGGAAAAGAAGCTTCTCATTTCCCGGAGCCAACACATGGATGTTTCCTGATACTCGGCGCACCGGCACGGAATCCGGTGCGCTCTATTGCAGCGACCAGATGATCACTATCCGTGAGCGATGAGTCATACTCGACATACACCATCTCTAACGCGGCATTGACATAGACACGGACGACTCCAGGTGTGCGAGTAAGCGCACGTTCGACGATGAGTGCGCCACCACATCTCAAGTTGTCAATGGGTAAGGTGATACGCGTTGTCTTCATGACTCTGTTCCTCTATCCAGGCGACTTGCATGGTCGCAACATTTCTCGTAAGCGTGCAAATCACTTCATTTTGCCTTGCTTCATGGAACGAATCGTCTATTAGCAGTATCGGAGATATTTCTGAGGAGGAGATGAAGCATAGCTGATGGAATGCTGAGGATACAACAAGGTAGCGTAGGGGCTTTCACTTGCCAGGCTCTTTCCCACAATCGGTTTATTACATGTGGGTAAGAATCAGAATCGTCCAGGTTCTTCTCAAAACTTATTGCGGTAGCCTCGTGAACAGTATAAGAGGAAAGGCGAAAATCATTCAGGTGCTCATCAGTCGTCCCTCAGTCAGGACTCAGCATGAAGCAATAGTATCAAAGTGGGGACAATATACCTGGTTCCAATTGTGAGCGAGTGATACAGGTACGGAAACTGAAAGGAATAATGACATGAACGCTCTCCCTACGAGAAATACAAGGTTCCTTCGAAAAACGTCACGATTGCTACAGATCAGTCGGCTTGTGATGCGCCAATACTGGGCTTTTCGCTCGTTTCGCAAACTCACGACCGAAGAACGAAAACACCATCTTGATGTTCCCAAGCAATTCACACAGTCGCTTCTGGAACTGGGACCTCTCTTTGTCAAACTAGGGCAAATCTTGAGTACGCGACCGGATGTACTTCCCGAAGAGTACATTACGGAACTTGCACGTTTACAGGAGCATGTTCCTCCGTTTTCATTCGTCCAGGTGAGAATGATGATCAAAGAGCAGTTCAAGCAAGAAATCGAAGAACTTTTTCGCTCGTTTGAAGAAGACCCGATTGCTGCTGCCTCGCTCGCACAGGTACACCTGGCAGTGCTCAACGATGGTACGCAGGTGGCGGTGAAAATGCAGCGACCGTTCGCGCAGGAAAGGATCACGGCAGATCTCGCTCTTCTCTCCGAGCTGATCGAAATCTTCAGGCGTCTCTTCCCCGGAAAAGCTCGTCGGCTCAACCTCGTCTCAGGTTTCAACGAGTTCAAACGCTATACACTCCAGGAACTCGACTTCTCTCTCGAAGCCAAAACGCTTGCGCGGTTCAAACACAATTTCTCCGCTTGGCCCGATATCATCATTCCACAGGTCTACTCGGATTTCGTCACCCCAAAAGTACTGACGATGCAGCGCGTCTCGGGACTGAGACTTCACGAAATCACACCAACGCTCTCGGAGACCCAGCGCAAACGCCTGAGTCACCGCCTGCTGGAGATGGAAATGAAGATGTTCATCGCTGACGGCTTCTTCCATGCAGACCTGCATCCAGGCAATATCTTTTTCACGGAGGATGGAAATATTGTCCTCCTCGACTTTGGCATGTATGGAGAACTCAGCGACGAGCATCGAGACCACTTCATCCTCTACTGGTACGCGGGGCTGCAAAGACAACTCAAACGAGCATTCTATCACCTCATCAAACAAACCACACGGCTTAAGCATGCAGACGAGGAAGCCTACTATGAGACGTTCAAAGAACTGGCTGAGCTCTTCTACAACTCGACGATTGCTGAAAGAAGCCTTACACAAACCTATCTCGCCATCATTAGGAATGGCGCGAAATTTGGTTTTGTGTTCCCAAGCGATTTACTCTTGCAGGCAAAGGCCCTGACGACAGCGGAAGCCCTCGCCTTCACCTTAACGCCCAATCTGAAGTTTGAAATAGAAATGCCCCCGATCATCGCCAATGAATTCGCGCAGCGGGCAACTGATTTTGGTAGGCTGAGCGTGTTGGCTGAGCGTGTTTTGCCTGAGTTGCTGCTCTTTGGAGAGCTCCCTCCGGCTTCCATACGCGAACCGTCAGTGCGTGACGTCTCTTTCCAGCCCAACTGGGGCGACGCACTCACATTGCTAAGCGAACAGGTGAAGGCGTTTCAGCCCAATGTCGCCAACATAAGATCTCTCTTGGATCCAAGCGCACGCAAAGCGTTCATACACGCCTATTCTGACCACGAGGTTGATGACCTGCTCGAAAGCACCTGGGCGAGATATGCTGATCTTGCTCCCTCGGTGCCTTCCCAGGAAACACTCGGAGCACGCTTCATGGTGCATCTGAGTACACTGACGATTGCGATGTATGAGGCACTGCTCTCGGCAGGACAGTCGGCGGAAGGTGCGACCACCCTCATCTACGATATGGCGTGGCTGGTGTATACGAAGATGGGGGCGGTGCAGTGGACGATGGCCGGCGCGATGAGCAACGATAGCCTCAAAAAGCTGCGCTTCGCAACAACGGCGTTTCGCACATTCCCCTTTGATTCTCCTTCGTATCTCTGGAAGGATGTTACGGTCGCACCAGACGTAGTTGCGTTTGATTGCCTCAAATGTCCCGTTGCAGAGCATTTTCGCACGCACAACCTGTCGGACCTGTGCGTGAACACCTGGTGTAAACTCGATTATCCACTGGCTCGACAGTGGGGGTCCGAACTCAAGCGCACAGGGACAATTGCGAGTGGAGCATCGATATGTGATTTCAGGTGGCATGCAGTCAAAGGAAGATCTGTTGAGGAATGAGCAACGTTGGGGATCCTTTATCATGGCATCAAAAAGTTCTTGATCGAATCTTGATGAAAACGCGCATCTGCTCTTGACGTGACTAGCCTATACTTTCTATAGAAGCCGGGGGAGACGAGAGCGCACAACGCGACCTTCTCCACATGGCAATGATGAATGAAGAAGAAACATGGTTCATAGATAGACCATACAAGCAAGAGGAGATACGAATATGATGTACGGATTTGGCATGTATAGCAGTTGGTGGATGCTGGGAATGGGCATGATGGTGCTCTTCCTGATTGCCATTGTTCTCTTGGTGATCTGGGTCATGCGCGGCCTATCCCCGCGCCAGCAGCTTTCTGAACACGACCAGGCGCTGGAGACCCTGCGGCGGCGCTATGCCGCTGGAGAGATCGACACAGCCGGGTACGAACAGGCGCGAGCCAGGCTAGAGGAAATCCCGGTCGCGTAACGCTGGCGGCGGCCGTTGGAATGCGCCAGGTGCCGCTTCCGTTGACAAGCGTAAGAGAGAGCACCTGGCATGTGAAAATGAAAGTCTCAATCGAGAGAGAGTAAAAGAGAGAAAAGACAATGCGTAATACTAGAAGAAAAATGCTCCTTGTCGTAGCACTCGTGCTATTAGCACTGCTGGCAGTTGGTGGCACGGTGGGCGCAATGGCACTGACGAATAGCGGATTTATGGGAAACAATGGCAATGCCTCCAGGACAATGAATGGTCAGCAAGGATATCAAGGGATGATGGGTGGGAATCAGCAAAGTCCTGTCCTACAGGGAACTCCGGTTGCTTCCAGTACAAACCTGATCATAGATATCGTCATGAATCAACCCGGTTTGCAAAAAGATTGGCCAGCCTTTGCGCCATCGAACCTGGTTGTACCAGCCAACAGTCTGGTGACCGTCACCATTCGAGATCATGATCTGGGCAATACCGTCATGCCCCAGAATTCCCCTTATACTACCGTGCAAGGAACGGTAGGCACCAGTGCCACTGCTGATGGACGGGCGTATGCTTCCCTGGCAGCGGAGAAGATCGCACACACCTTCACCATTCCGCAACTCAATGTGAATGTCCCGTTGCCAGGAGATGGGATGAATGGCAAGGATTTCAATACGGTGACCTTTACCTTCCGTACTGGATCAGCGGGGACCTATACCTTTCAGTGCCTTGACCCGTGCGGCACTGGCCCTATGGGAATGATGGGACCAATGGTGACCCAGGGGTATATGGTGGGAACCCTGACCGTACAATGACCAATAGCTGCAAGAAAGCAACTTGCTAAAGAAAGGGAGCTTACCTGGTTCAAGACTACAGAAGTCACATCAGGTAAGCTCCCGCTTTTTAGCTGAGAGCCAGATCATCATCGTTTCTATCTAGAAAAAAACTGTGATTCAAAAGTGATGAAGCAGGCAGATGTTGAGAGGCTAGTGTGACATGAGCGTGCGATACTCCAAACATAGATTTGGGTTTCCTTATCGACAGCCACTAGTTTGTCAGGAATATAGAAGAGCATGATAGCACTTCCCAGTCGTCATCTCTCCACATTTGAGTAAATTTAGAAGGAATTACATCATGAAATATCGGCATTTTCTCGCCCTATTCGCTGTATTGAGCATGCTTCTGGTAGTGCTGGCCGCCTGTGGCAGTAGTAGCACACCATCGGCATCGCAAGAGGTACAAGTCACCCTTACAGGCACTACTATTACCTCTTCCGTAATGAAATTCACACCAGGAGTGCCTTACCACTTTACAGTCACCAATAACGGGTCTTCTTCGCAAGAATTCGCGATGATGCCAGAGGGAATGGATATGGAGCATATGTCGATGAATGCTATCCATAGCAGTGCATTGCATATGATAGATACCATCGCTCCTGGTATGACATCGACCTTTGATTACACCTTCGCGTCATCGATGATGGGGCACAATTTTGAGTTTGGTGGCAATATGTCCGGACACACCACAGGATGGATGAGGCTTCCTATGACGATCAACCAATAATCTGCGAGCAGACCAATGCAACCACTTTTCCTTTTCTCTTGTCGAGAAACCTACCCTTGAAAGAGGGTAGGGGTGCTAGGAGCAGCGACAGAGAGGGATACGAACGAGTACTGTGGTGCCATGGTCTGGTTTGCTCTCTATTGTGATTTCCCCTTCATGCTGTTCGACAATCCACCGGGCAATCGATAGACCCACCCCCGTTCCGCCTGGATCACGACTGCGAGCAGGATCGGCCCGGTACAGCCGTTCAAACACATGCGGCAGATCTTCCGCTGGAATACCAACACCGGTATCACGCACCGTCATGATGGCATCAACGGTCTCACGTTGAAGTCCAACCGTAACCTGTCCATTAGCAGGCGTGTATTTGAGTGCGTTATCGAGCAAGATTAAGAGTAATTGTTTCAGTTTATCCTCATTCCCCTCGACTTTCGAGGGCTCGAATGGTTCAAGCAGCAGTGTTTGTCCCTGTGAAAGGTGATGCGCTTCACGAAATGCGTCCAAAATGATCGGATCGAGATCAACCGGGCAGCGTTTGAGTGTGATTCCTGCATCTGCACGCGCCAGCGACAGCAGATCGGCCACTAAGCGTGTCAAGCGATTGGCTTCTCGCATGGCCTCATCTACTGCTTCTACGCGCTCTGCTTCGGGCATATGCTGGTGGCGACTGAGCAGTTCCAGATTTCCTTGAATGGCTGTGAGCGGGGCACGCAGTTCGTGCGAGGCGTCCGCTATAAACCGTTGTTGCGCACGATAAATGGTTTCAATGCTGCCCAACATCTCATTGAAGGTAGCAGCAAGGCGACCAAGCTCATCATGGTGAGCAGAGGTCTCGATGCGGCGCGACAGATCGTGCGAGTGCGCAATCATCTGTGCGGTCTGGATCATCCTGGCAATGGGGCGCAAAGCCTTGCCGGCAATCACCCAACTGCCCACGAGCGCAACAACGAGACTGCTCAACCCCAAAATGAGTAAGACAAATTGGAAGGTTTGCATGCTGGCATCAAGTCGTCCCAGGGGAGTCAGTGCCTCGATATAGCCAATAGTGGTTCCCGTGTGTCGTACGGAGAGAACATAGACGCGCCAGCGTTGTCCTGACGAAAAGATCAGCCCAAATTGCCCGTTGAAAGGCGTCGTGACCCCACCCGTCAGTGGTGGGACGAGCCGGGCGATGGCATCGTATGCCGGGCCAGAAGGCTTCTGAAGCACTTTCTGTGGCTCAACGGTTGGCGCGATTTCAGCATCAGAGGATCTCTCTTGTAAGCTCCCATTAGGAGCGTAGAGGAAGAGGGCAATTTCGAGATTGCTCCCTCCTTCAATAAGATGCAGCCCAGTGGTTGATATGGCCGCTTCAGCCGCGATGTGACCGGCACTGACGGCCAGGGTGCGGTCCAGGTCATCATACTGGCTGCGAGCGTGGATCGCATAACTGAGGACCGTTACCATGGGCAAGATCAAAGCGAACAAGATCCCGTAGCAGAATGCCAGCCGCAGGCGGATCGACATGGCCTATCCCTCTTTCAATACGTAGCCGACATTGCGGATGGTATGAATCAGTCGTGGTTCCTCTTTAGCCTCGAGCTTCTGGCGCACCTGCTTGACGTACACTTCGACCACATTGCCACCGAAATTATAGCCCCAGACGCGGTCAAGCAGGGTATCTTTGGAAAGCACCTGCCGGGGATGGGAAAGAAATGCCTGGAGTAGTTTAAATTCCTGGCTCGTAAGGGGCACCTCACGCTGCCCACGACGAACAACGTGGCTCACGATATCCAGTGAAAGGTCAGCAAAGCGTAACACAGGAGGATGATCCACCTGTTGTCGCCTCAAGAGCGCATGAACCCGCGCTACTAAGACCTCGAAGCTGAACGGCTTCAGGACATAATCGTCAGCTCCCAATGTCAGCCCTTGCACCTGGTCATTTGGAGCATCTTTGCCGGTCAGCATGAGCACCGGTAATTGTCTATCACCTGCACGCAAACGCTGCAATACCTCAAAACCGTTGAGACCAGCCATCATGACATCAAGAATCACAACGTCCGAGGGGTGCTCTCGCGCAATCGTCAACCCATCAGCTCCCGATTTGGCCGTCTCTACCATAAATCCTTCGTAAGATAAACCGCGTTTCAACAAGCTAATCACCGCGGGATCATCATCAATTACCAATATCCTTTGCATGAGTTGACTCCTCTGACCAGGTTCGTCTATTT
The DNA here is from genome assembly GCA_051004815.1 of Ktedonobacteraceae bacterium. Taxonomy (GTDB): domain Bacteria; phylum Chloroflexota; class Ktedonobacteria; order Ktedonobacterales; family Ktedonobacteraceae; genus JBBQXY01. The sequence goes on along the minus strand of JBPCJY010000254.1, from coordinate 4,668 downwards.
TGGGCCACCTTCGGTATGAGAGTAGCTTACTGCCAGAATGTCTCATTTGTATCACGACCTGTAGGTATTTCTATCACAGCAGCATCACAATCAACGGACATCAAGCAGGTGAAGGCATTACATTCTCAATCTTCTGAAGTTGGAACTGCTCAGCATATTTCAACTTCAGTCACCAGCCCGAGTGGCGTTCCATTATTCGGACCGGGATGCTGGGAATACTGGTGAGGTCGCCGACAACTATCTACTACAGCACAAAGATGCAGAAGAAGTTTGATCAATACCTCACGGTTCGCTCATTTCTCGGGTAGTTCGTTAGAAGTACCTGGGAAATGAGCGGGATTTTCGAGCGGAAGCTGAATCGTTTGCTCTACCGTGACCTTCTTCCGCGTGATCAATGAAATCCGTTGTCCGAGCTACTTTCATTGCAAACGGGAAGCGTTAAAAAAAGCGTTAAAACCTCATGGTTCGCTCATTTCCCATGCGGTTCGTGCGGAAACTGGCACGTTTGACTTTTCCTCAGCTTCGCTTCAGTCATCCATCAGAGCACACCACTGTACTCAAACATGAGTCATCCCAGAACATGCGAGAGATAGAAGTTATCTCTCGCATGTTCTGGGATGACTCATGTTGCTGTTAATTCTCTTAGACGCCGCGTCGGCTGCTCTCCGTTGCTTTCTGACTGGCACCAGGAACATACTCTGTACCGTAGAGCCGCTCTCGCATCTGCTCAAACGTCGCGCTATCAATCTCGCCACGCGCAAAACGCTGGTTGAGGATGTCTAACGCTGACAAACCAAGGTGGGTAGATGAGCCAGTTGCTTGCCCTTTCCTTTCGAACCAACGAATCAAGGCCCACACGAGGACCACTAAGACGGCAATCCATAGGACCCCGCCAAACATCATCATGAACCAGCCCCAACCGAAACCATATCCCCACATCATTATTGTACCCTCACTTTCTGCCACGTTCTGTTACAGAACATGTTTCTAAGTAATAAACAATTATTTTCTATTCTGTTTGATACTGGGCGCATGTATCCACAATGGATGCACCTTAGCGGCTGAGACCTGTCAACGCCGCCCGGAGTCGAGCTTTGACCTCATATGCGATGGGTTCCAGCCTTGGATTACCTACCAATCCTAAAACCGGCTCAGGATCCATGGCCTGGACTATACTTCCCCCTTCGGTCTCATAGACGACAACATTGCAGGGCAAAAGGAGTCCAAGATCCAGTTCGGCGGTGAGAGCTTGCTCCGCCAGGGCAGGATTGCAGGCACCAAGGATGACATACGGTCTGAAATCGACGCCTCGCTTCTCTTTCATGGTGTGCTGAATATCCACTTCGGTCAGGACGCCAAAGCCTTGCTCTTTAAGGGCTGCCTTCGTTCGCTCAACCGCTTCGGCATATGGCAGGTTGACCTTCAAGCCAAATCCATACGGGCTGTACTGTTCTAGACTCATCGTTCTTCTCCTGGTTCTCGGTCTGCGAGAACTCTTTCGTGCAGAAACACTCTGTGCGGGCGTTTCAGTATTCATAAAAAACTGTATCCCTTGTCGCCATTGAGCATATTGCTCTGGAAACACCCTCACCTGTTGCCAGGCGAGGTTACGCGACCGGGATTTGCTCCAACCTGGCTCGCGCCTGTTCATACTCAGCCGCATTGATCTCTCCAGCCGCATAGTGCTGCTGTAGAGTCTCCAGTGCCAGGTCGTGCCCAGAGCGCGCCTGGCGCGGGTACAGACCGCGCACAACCCAGATCGCTAAGAGAATAATGGCGATCAAAAAGAGTGCCATCATGCCTATTCCCATGAGCCACCAGCTGCCAGAACTGCCAAAACCGTACATCATGTTCGTCTTCTCCTCTTATCATGTAGCAATCGGTCTGTATGCAGACCACTATTTTTCTGCTTTTCATTCCGGGGTACATTGTGTTGATTGCTCCGATGTTCCCCGACCTCTGCTAAGAGTATAGGCTACCCACATCAAGAGCAGATGTGCGTTTTCATCAAGATTCAATCAAGAGTATGTCACCCTGTCTGCACCCTGTCTGGGGGACAGGTAATAACAGGTAATAGCAAACATTCACGTATGGGTTTGTGGAAGAGTGAGAGTAAAGCGGCTTCCCTGGCCTAAACCGGCACTTGTGACCTGAATGTTGCCGCCCATCGCCTGGGCCAACGCTTGGGCAATCGTCAAACCAATGCCTGAGCCGCCAGAGGCACGCGACCGTGACGTATCAACGCGGTAGAAACGTTCAAAGATGTGGGTGAGTTGATCTGGGGTCAGACCAACACCCGTATCAATGACCCGAAAGGCAACCAGAGCTTTCTCAACGCTCACCGTCACCTCGACCCGACCCGGTGCTGGCGTGTAGCGCAGCGCATTGACCAGCAGGTTGGTGAGGATTTGCACGGCGTGAGCAAGGTCGACCATCACTGGAGGAAGGTCCTCCGACAGATGTACCCGAAGTTCAATGCCTTTTTCAGCAAACTGCCCTTCCAGAGGCTCAAGCGCATGTTGAACGATCTGCTGTGGAGCAACTGGCTGGGGGAAGAGAGGAATCTGGCGTGCCTCGGCCCGCGACACTTCCTGCAAGTCGTTCACCAGCCGCCGCAGCCGCCCTGCTTCGGTATGCAGCATGGCAAGTGTGTGCGGCGTCGGCTCAATGATGCCGTCGAGCAAACCTTCAAGATAGCCCTCGAGGGTAGCAATAGGGGTGCGTAGTTCGTGCGCTACGTTGCCAATGACCTCCAGGCGGCGTCGCTCAGTCTGCTCTAAGGTCACAGCGAGCGCATTGATGCTGGATGCTAGTTGCCCAAGCTCGTCAGTGGCATGAACAGGCGGGACAACCACCCGTTCTGCATAGTGACCCGTGCTGATGCGCTCTGAGACATGGGTCATGTGCCGTAAAGGAACCGTGATGCGCCGGGCAACAAAGAAACTGATGGTCAGGGAGGTCACGGTGGCGACAATGGCAGCCAGAGCTAACGCGCTGAAGAGTGTGCCAAGAAAGACCCCCAGGATGCGCTGACTCGCTTCGGAGGTCGTCAATGTGCTCGGATGGGTCTGGAGGATGCCCACAAGTTGCGCCTGAAACAGCGTCGGTGCCAGCCCAAATGTGACTACCAGCAGCGTAGCTACGCCAACCAGGACAATCAACAGGTAGGAAAGCAGAAATTTCCCACTCAGGGACGCTCGGAATGAAATATGCCCTCGCATCGTATTACTCCCGCTTCCGACGGAAGCGATAGCCAACACCGCGCACGGTCTCAAGGTACTGGGGATGTGCCGGGTCCGTTTCCAACTTCTTGCGCAGGTTCCCGAGGTGGACATCCACGACATGCTCGTCATAATAGGCATCTCCCCACACATGCTCCAGCAATTGGGGGCGCGTAAATACGCGTCCGGGATGCCTGGCAAGCGCGAGCAGCAAGGCAAATTCCCGTGCGGTTAATTCGATTGGTTGCCCGTGCAATGTTACTTCATGCTGCGCCTCATCGATCGTCAGATCATCCCAGTGCTGTGGTGCAGGAGTATCGTCAGGCGGTTCAGGATTGTTGAGCAGCGTACTCGCAACCTGGCGCGGACGCCGCAGGAGGGCCTTAATGCGAGCTACCAGTTCTCGTGGACTGAACGGCTTGGTGAGGTAGTCATCCGCGCCGACGGTCAGGCCAAGAATTTTGTCGACCTCTTCCGTTCGTGCAGTCAACATGATCACATAGGCATCAGAAAACTGCCGCAATTGTTGGCATACTTCTAACCCGTCCAGGATAGGAAGCATTACGTCGAGGACAACGAGGTCAGGTTGAGCAGCACGAGCAAGATCAAGTGCAGAATGCCCATCCGCCGCCGTTAGCACTTCATACTGCTCGCGTTCAAGATAGCTGCGCACCAGTTCTACCAATGCCGATTCATCGTCTACTACTAAAATGCGTGTCATAACAGTCTCGCTCCTTATGTCACTGGGTTCGATACTCGGCATCGTCCTGATCGCTGTTCTCTTCTGGACAGTTGTGCGCTGGCTCAAGAGAAAGAATTACGATCAAGCATGCAGAAAAGCGAGGACGTGCAACGGACCACCGAGCAAGACCTCGCCTTGAACTTAATCTAACCATGCTTCTCTACCATTTCGCCAGCCTACGTGTTTTCCAATGCGTTGATCACCAATTGAGCATGCATCACCAGGCCCATGGCATGCATCGGAACAATGGTTGTGCCCGATTGCGCATTGACTTCAGAGATAAACGCGTTGAGCGCATTGATAGCACTTGCAGTACGCTCGTGTCTGAGTGCATTCTCAGCTCTGTCGAGCTTGGCGAGCAGGCTCTTGGTGACCGAACGACTGTTGATTAACCCCTGATCCGACGCATGATCAACACATGCTTCAAGCGTGTCTATGGTTGGTTGGTGAACGCACCCATCCATTCCCATTGTCTGTGCATGTGCTGTGGCAGAAGCGAACAGGTTGAAGCCAACAAAAGCCGTAAGTGCCACAAATACTACCACTACTAATCGTAGCTTTCTCATCGAATAGGTCCTTTCATGAACTCATGAGCTGCTCAAATGTACGTACTTTCATGTAAGTGAAGCATATCTTTTTTTCCTGTGGCGAAGCTGAGTAGTTGCTGACGCTTTCCTGAGGCTTCTCTTCTCGATGCCTCAGGAA
>JBPCJY010000253.1:0-3576 GCA_051004815.1 Ktedonobacteraceae bacterium | reverse complement strand
CTCCATCGTTGTACCGGTTGGACCGCCGCTGTTTCCCCGGTCAGCTTTGCTATTGCCGCGGTGATGCAGTCGATATCGTACAGCCATTGCCGCCGCCGATAGACAAAACCATCCTTCGGCGCATTGCGTGGCTCTTTCTCGCCCTCTACCTGGTACTTTCCTTTCTCATCAGTGATGACGTAGGCACGCCCGCGGATGGTGCAGCGCACCTGGTTGTTCTTTGTCGTCGTGCGATGCTCTGGGTCTTCGTAGTACACCCAGCGACTCTTGAGATACCCTTTTTTGATAAGAAACCCTGTGTGCTTCTTCCCATTACAGAGCATCTCGACCAACATCGTGCGACAGCGAATGCGCAGCGTCCACTGTCCAAATGTCTGGTAATCCGCGTCAAACCAGAGAAACTCCTCCTCTGGAAACGCATCGGCTGGCATCTCTGGCCAGGCATCGCGATAGTACTCAATCAATTCGTCGGTTTTCACCTCGCCCACCCGTAATGCCATGGCTCCAGCCAGGCGTTTTTGCGCCAACTGTAAGAAATCGTCGTCGCAGACGATAAATCTCTTTGATGTATGGAGCGTTGCTTTCACACAGAACTCCCCCTGTGATATACAAAGAGGGGCATTGATAGACCTTGATTAACGATGAAAAATAATGGATAATGACAGTAACACCTACGGCTGCCCCAACGCACCGCAGGCCCCCAGGTGCTTGTCCTCATCCCTGATGACGATCAACAGTAACAGTGGTTGAGGTATGACTTTTGGTTGAGAAATCTCAACCACTGTTTTCTCTTTTTCTCCTCCCCTACGAGGCCAACGCAGCCAAGGCCTCGGCGTCATCCTGAATGACCTGGCTCTTCAGCGAATAACGATGCGTTTTGAACGCGCCGGTTCCGCGTTCGTCGAAAATCACGACGCCCGCTCTGCGCAGAACTCTAAGATGCCGCGACACTACAGATTGCGGCAAGCCCAAAAACACTACCAAATCTTCCTCCACGGTGGCCCCTGGATGCGTCTTGAGATAGTCAAGAATGCTGAGCCGCGTGGCATTGGCCAGGAGTGCCAGGCTCCGCGCCAGATCGCTAAAGTTTGTCGTCGTCGTCGTCATTTGTTGTCGTCCTTTCAAATGTGCTATGCTACATGCCATCTACGTCAGATAATTTATGGTATATGAGGTGTTTTCCCCTTCAATCCCCTTCTGACGCCACATCTCCCCGGTTTTGCGTCAGCCCAAACAGTTTTGCCAAGCCCTCTCGCCGCGGATTGACGATTTCTCGTACGTGTTGATCGTAAATCCTGGTCACATCGTATGAACTATGCCCCAGACCGTCGCCAAGTTCCTCGAGCGTCGCTCCTAAGCGACGCATTGCTGCCGCCCAGGTATGCCTGGCCCGGTGGACACTGGTGGTTCCCAGGTAGTCCATCATGATCGCCCGGCATGCTTCGTAGCCAAGCGGAATGTGTTTATCGGCGGACCGGCTCGAAAGGCTGGTCCAGATAGACGCCGTCTTCTTTGGCGTCTTCCCGCCATACGACAACCGGACCCAGGTCAGCAGAGCCTCACTCGTTTCCCGACTCAGCAGATCGCGCTTGGTCTTGCCGCCTTTGGTTCTGGAGAAGTAAATCTCCAGGCTACCATCGGCACGCCTCGTGAGGTCGCGCCATTGTAAGCGCAGCACCTCGCCGATCCGCCGCCCCGTTTCGAGAAGCACCGCCAACAGCGCGTAGTCGCGGCACCCCTTCCTTTTTGTTCGATCAATCCGTGCCATGGACTTGGCGACGTCCTCGATATCGAGTGCCCTACTGTGCTGATACGGCTGTATCCGGGGCCGTTTAATGCGTTCCACCGGATTGCCGCAAAAAAGCATATCGTATTTGTTGCAAAACTGATAGAACGATGAAATAGCTTTGAGACGCATCTCATACGTCGCGGTCGCCACCGCCTTGCCTTTGGCAGAGACTTCCGCAAATTCGCGGATTTTGATCGCGAATTGACCGAGCATGCGTCGCCGTTGTCGGTCGGTCGTCGCCTCTGTGAGATCGCGCCATGGATCCAGGCCAAGCCCGTGCTCAGCCAAAAAGGCCTGGAACCGTGTGATCGTGCTTTTGTAATTTTTTAACGTCGCCTGGCTCTGAGAAACATCGAATTTCTCAGAGAGCCAGGCCGCGACTGCCTGGTGCTCGTCAAAGTCATCATCGCTCATTGCTGCTCTACTGTAGATATAGACATCGTTTTCTACAGCATAGCATGACTCACCCTGTAATGCAATGTTAGAGTGTACGACTTGCAGCGTCATTGCGGCAAAACGTCGGTTTTCGTGTAGCGACCCGGCCTGGCATAGGAGTCGTCGTTCTCCTTGCGCAGCTCAGGATGCCAGGCTTCGGCCTCGATCACCTGATGCCCTTGCGGACACTGCTGTCCTACCTTGTGCCTATAGAGCGCATGGCAGGTTGTGCAGAGCCACACCGTGTGGCCCAGGCGGCTCCGTGGCGATTGTCGCTTCGGCTTGGCGAGAGCCGTGCAAACTAAGCCGACTGCCAGGAGCGTTGCCACCCCTATGTAAAACATCAGAAAGACGATGATACCCCCGTTCATCGTGATACCCCCTTGAAACTATTTTGTTGTTAATGTATTGCGTTGCGTTACGTGACGTTATTCAAAGAATACCATAGCAAAAGCAATGTTGTCAATGCCCTTCTTCCTCCGGTGAATTTCTCCGCTTCGATGTATCTGGCGGAGGAATCTGATCGAGGTCACGCAAACGCCATGCAGGGGGTGTCTTAATTCCATGCCGAAAACGATATTGCCGAAAAGCATCTACCGTCCACGACTCCAGGCCCCACTTTTTTCTCAGATATTCTGCTGCTTCCTGCGGAGTCAGTAAATCCTCAGGGCCAAATGGCAAGTCGTTGCCCATAGATAAATTTTTTTCCTCTAACGTTATCATAGTTGGAACCCCCTTGATATTCTTGCAGTCGCCGTAACGGTTCGTTACTGTAAGGATAACACAACCGGATACCCGTTTACAAGTGACGTAGCTTATCCTTTGCCAAATTCCTCTCGCAAAGGCAAGTCAGAGAGAATCTTTCTTTCACATTTCTTTGAGAATCTTCTTTCTAGATACTTGATTCTTAGCGTTCGGTAGCTGCATGGCCCCCTGTCAACATCCGATCATGGCCCATCGGATAACCAGCAGGGGCCAATGCAAAAACCGTACTACCCCAGTACGCCAAGCAAACAGCGAAACGAGCCAAGAGTACTATGCCACTTCCTATCGATGGTATAACACGTACTGTTATGCTATGATGTACACTCATTATCCATTTAGGGAGTGTCGCATCACACACGAAACATGAAGGGTGTGTAACCAGTTACAAAAACATGGTCATACATCCCGTTCCGTAGACATCTCTCCCCTTGACACATAGATTAAAATAGTGCATACTGGATTATATGAAAGAGAAACAATTATCCATCAGGTTCCCTGTAGACTTGTTTGCCTTGATTGATACGCAAGCCAAAGAGCAGAGGCGGTCATTCAATGCACAAGTCATTTGGATGCTGCAACAATTTGTA
>JBPCJY010000252.1:0-23753 GCA_051004815.1 Ktedonobacteraceae bacterium | reverse complement strand
CCGAAGGGGTGGAGATGGTGATGCCGGGCGACAACATCGAGATGACGGTGGAGTTAATCCAGCCGGTAGCGATGGAAGAGGGCGTCAAGTTTGCCATCCGTGAAGGTGGACGTACTGTGGGCGCAGGTATCTGCACCAAGATCGAAAGCTAGAGCTCACCCGAACAGGGTTTCGGGTACAGGACGACGTGCGTAGGGACAGGGGGTGGAGGAGGATGCGGTGTGGGGGCCTTGTGCCTGTCCTTGGTGGGAGTATCGAGACCCCCACCAGGACAGGCACAAGGCCCCCGCATCCACCACAACCCAGCCCCCTGTCCCTACGCAAAACCTACCCTTGAAAGTACCTTGGGGTAAGAGCACATTTCTCAATAATGTGGTATAACATACTAGTATTCAGAACCCTGAGTGAGCACACAAATACATTGAAGAAGGCAGAAAGACATGGCCAGTAAAGGGAAAGAAAACCGCATCGTTGCTACCTTGGCTTGCACCATTTGCAAGCATAGGAACTACACCTCCTCTAAAAACAAGAAGAACAACCCTGAGCGGCTTGAGCTAAGGAAGTTTTGTACAACCTGTCGCGTACATACTGCCCACCGCGAGACCAAATAAATACCAGGGTCAGGGTACGGTCACTACGATCGGGAAAGGTTCAACGTGGCGAACAAAATGGCCGACAAAAAGAGAAATACTCGCCAGAGTTCAATGCGTAGCCAGGATCAAATGGTTGCGCCGAAAGCTCGTAGCGACGAAAAAGAGCAAGGTAAAACCGCCAAAGCAGTGGCACCGGCACGCGAAAGGAATGACCGCAAAGTGCAAGAGAGCAGTAAGCCAGTCCGGCGCGAGAGTAAAGCTCCTTCGCCTCTGCAAGTGCGCATGCGTACGAATCGGTACTTCCGTTTTATCTTTGATGCCTATTACGAACTGCGCCACAAAGTGACCTGGCCCTCCTTTAACGAAGCGCGGAACATGACTATCGCTGTTGTCCTGATTTCAGTGGCAGTCGGTTTAGTATTAGGTGCCGTAGACCTGGGGCTTTATCAGCTCTTCCTTCTGATTAGCCATCTCGGTGGTCAATAGTAGTGTGACCCCAGAAGTCTTAGAAAGCGCGAAGGAAAACACCGTGGTTACTGAGCATACCAAAAATACTGGGTCAGGTGATTCAAGTACACAGTCGAACGACACCGTGCGGAACAAAGATTCTGACGGTGGCGAACGTGTGTGGTATGCGATTCATACGTACTCAGGCTATGAGAATAAAGTTAAAAGCCACCTTGAGGCACGCATCGCCTCCATGGATATGCGCAACAAGATCTTTCGCGTGATCGTACCCATGGAAGAAGAGGTGGAGATTAAACAAGGTCAGCGGCGCACAGTGCAGCGGAAAGTCTTTCCAGGCTATGTGCTAGTGGAAATGGTCATGAGCGATGAAGCCTGGTACGTTGTGCGTAATACGCCCGGTGTCACAAGCTTTGTCGGTTCCGGCACGCGTCCTGTTCCCTTGCAAGAGCATGAGATCAAAACCATTCTGAAGCAGGTCACAAAAGAAACAGATAAGCCCAAGGCCAAAATCAGTTTCTCTAAAGGTCAGAGTGTCCGCGTCATTGATGGCCCGTTCACTGAATTTATTGGCACCGTCAGCGATATTAACATGGATCGCAACAAAGTAACCGTGTTAGTGTCCTTTTTCGGTCGCGAAACACCGGTCATACTGGATTTCTTGCAAGTCGAGAAAATCTAGTTCATCTAAGCAGGTAACGTATTCTGAGGAGTTTGAAACAACATGGCGAAACGTGTTAAAGCGGTAGTGAAGCTACAAATTCCAGCAGGGAAGGCTAACCCAGCTCCCCCTATTGGTACCGCGTTAGGCCCACAGGGCGTCAACATTATGGCGTTCTGTAAGGAGTATAATGCGCGTACTCAGGACCAGGTGGGTATGGTCATTCCGGCTGAAATCACGATCTACGAAGATCGTTCGTTTACATTTATTACGAAGACCCCACCAGTACCCGATCTTTTAAAGAAGGCTGCTGCTATTGAAAAAGGGTCTCCCGTCCCAAACAAGAACAAGATCGGCTCGATCAGTCGCGAACAACTGCGTGAGATCGCCGAAATTAAGCTCAAAGACCTCAATGTCATCAACATTGAGGGTGCTGAAAGCATGATTGAAGGCACAGCACGAAGCATGGGTATCACCATTAGTTAAGGATTGCCCGTAAGTCACTGCGGTCATCCTGTCCTGGGCAGGGAGATTACCTGTTCCAGACAGGATTGGAAATCCTGCCACAAGGAGGGCGAAGAAACTATGCCACAGCATGGCAAAAAATATCTCGAGGCATTAAAGCAGGTAGAAGAAGATAAACTCTATCAGCCGCAAGAAGCAGTATCACTCCTCAAGAAAATAAATTACGTTAAGTTTGACCCGACCATAGAAGTTCATATGAAGCTCGGCGTTGACCCACGGCACGCCGACCAGATGGTTCGCGGCGTAGCCATGCTACCCGCCGGCACTGGTAAAGAGATGAAGGTCCTGGTTTTCGCGCAAGGCGAGAAAGCCAACGAGGCCGAAGCGGCTGGTGCCGATTTCGTTGGTCTCGACGACCTGATCAAACAGATTGAAGGCGATTGGCTCGGTTTCGATGTTGCTATCGCGACTCCCGATGTCATGGGGAAAGTCGGTCGGCTTGGTAAGAAGCTCGGCCCTCGTGGTCTGATGCCCAGCCCCAAAGCTGGCACCATCACTTTTGACCTGACAAAAACAATTCAAGAAGTCAAGGCTGGCCGTGTTGAGTTCAAAGTCGATAAGACCGCGCTCCTGCATATTCCAGCCGGAAAACTTTCCTTCAGCGAAGATGCATTGATGGCGAATCTTTCGTCAGTCGTTGATGCTGTCATGCGTGCCCGCCCAACCGGTGCCAAAGGCACGTATGTCAAGAGCGTTGTGCTATCATCAACCATGTCACCCAGCGTTCGGCTGGATGTCGCAACTGCGATGGCACTCAAACCCTAGTCGTACCCTGACAAAAGCATAGTAGCAACCGAAGACAGCAAGCATGCTTCCAAGCATATAAACGACACAGTACGTGTCAGCTTGCCGAGGGAATGTGTAATAAATCTGATGCCTATTGTTTCACAACAACAGGAAACGCCTTTTTATGGCTTTGCTAAGCACAGAGAGGCAACAGGCTAAAAAACATACCAACTCGCGATAACATAGCCTTCGGTGTTTTTTCACCGAGGCTATTTTTATAATCGGTACATTGCAAAACCTTTGTGGGTACCACACCCTGTACGCGGTATACACCGTGTACAAACATTCCACACTCCCGGAAAGGAGGAAATGCACCTATGCCAACACAGGCAAAGGCCGAGAAGATTGACGAACTGACAGATAAGTTGGGCCGTGCAACCGTTGCTATCCTGGTACAAACCCAGGGCTTGAAGGTCAAAGACATGACCGACCTGCGCAACAAAATGCGTGCCGCCAAGTTGGAGTTCCAGGTCGCGAAAAATACGCTCCTGCGTATCGCAACCGAACGTAACAACATGTCTGAACTGGACAAAAGTATCTTTAATGGTCAAACCGCGGTTGCCTTTGGCTATGACGATGAAGTAGCTGCCGCCAAAGCTGTGTCAGACTACATTCGTACCTCGAAGATCGTTGTGCTCAAATCAGGCATCCTCGGTGGTCACACGTTGACCGCGGAGCAAGTTGAAAATCTTGCTAAGATACCCGGTGGGAAGAATTATGCCAAAGCGCAAGTCGTCGGCGTTGTTCAAGGCCCATTGGCGACCACGTATAGTTTGCTGACCGCGCCCCTGCGCGATCTCTGTTATGTACTACAAGCGCACGCCGAACAAATCGGTGGAGCAACCCAAGAATAAATTTAGGAGGAACACACCATGTCCATTGATACCATCATTGCTGAAATCGAGCAGCTCAACGTACTCGACCTCGTCCAACTGACCAAAACCCTGCAAGAGAAGTGGGGCGTAAGCGCGGCACCTGTCGCTACCTCTGCCGCGGCACCTGCCGCCGCCGAGGCTGCTCCCGCCGCCCCGGTCGAGGAACAGACCGAGTTTGATGCCGTTCTCACTGAGGTTGGCCCCAACAAGATCAACGTCATTAAAGTCGTTCGCGAACTCACCGGTCTGGGCCTGAAAGAGGCCAAGGCTGTCGTTGATGAGGCCCCCAAGGCCATTAAAGAGGCCGTCTCCAAAGAAGAGGCCCAGAAAATCTCCGACAAAATGGCCGAAGTTGGCGCGAAAGTTACTATCAAGTAGTTTTCCACTGCTACCTTCAAAGCGGGATGCTAAGGGTTCACCCCCCCCGCACTCCCGCGTTGAAAAGTACTGTAGCAGGACGCGATTCATTGCGTCCTGCTACCTCACATGCTATAATGCAAGAGTGACATTTTCTTTCCCATCTTGGCCCTATCAGGAGGTGAAAACAAGCGTGGCATTGACACTCGAAGAAAAAACAGAAATCATTGCGGATTCCCGTATCCATGAGACGGATACCGGTTCGCCAGAGGTCCAGGTCTCTATCCTGACCCGGCGCATCAATCAATTGACCGAACATCTCAAAGTGCATAAACATGACCTGCACACTTTTCGCGGTCTCAGGATGATGGTTGGGCGCAGAAGGCGGTTACTGGCATACGTCAGTAAGAAAGACCCGAATCGTTATCGCGCATTAATCGCGAAACTCGGCTTGCGCCACTAACCATACGGTTGTGGTAGATGCGGTCGGCGCAGTACTAAGCGTACAGGCACGCGCCATGCATGATGCTAAATGAACATAACATACATTTTTCGTCAGCCGACCGCCGCTCCATTTTCCCCATGAAAGATTTGGTTTACACGCATAACAACATTACTTTAAGCGAACAAGAACACAACGAGAAAACGAAAGAAAATAGACGACAGACAGAAAGCGTCCCCCCACACTATCTGATGATCGACACACACGGAACCACAGAGAAGTTGAACGAAACGAAAGAACAGAAGAAAACAAACGTTTACCACACAGTCGAACACCACAAGAGTGCGCTAGAGCGGGCCTCTACGCAGGTTGAACCACTGTGTAATGTATTGGGGTGCTACTAGTCGGAGGAAATATGATTCACCGTCAAGAAGCTGTCATCGGTGGCCGCGTCATGAGCATAGAGACCGGTCGGGTGGCAGAACAAGCCAGTGGCGCAGTGTTAGTGCGCTATGGCGAAACCGTTATCCTGGCAACCGTGGTTGGCAGCAATGAGCCTCGCGAAGGCATTGATTTTTTCCCTTTAACTGTTGATGTAGAAGAGCGTATGTATGCCGCGGGTAAAATCCCCGGTGGTTTTATTAAACGTGAAGGTCGCGCCTCGGAACACGCTATTCTTGCCTGTCGTCTCGCTGATCGTCCTCTTCGCCCTCTTTTCCCTAAAGGCTATCGCAACGATGTCCAGATCGTCATTACGGTCCTTTCGGTAGACCAGGAAAACGATTCCGATGTGCTCGGCATCGTAGGTGCCTCGGCTGCCCTCAGCGTCTCGGACCTTCCCTTTTCTGGCCCCGTTGGCGCGGTTCGTGTTGGCTACATTGATGATCAATTGGTCATCAACCCACTTGAGTCACTGATGAGCCAGAGCCGTTTGGACCTCGCTATTGCCGGTACAGCTGATGCCGTGATGATGGTCGAGGCGGGCGCGAAAGAACTGCCAGAAGATGTGATGCTTGAGGCCGTGCGCTACGGACACGAGGCCATGCAAGATATCATCAAAATGCAGGACAAACTGGCCCAGGCCACCAATCGTGCCAAGAGGTCATTTGCCCCCGCTCCGGTGGACGAAGAACTCAAAGCGAAAGTAGCGGAGTTTGTGCGCCCACGCTTTGAAGCTGCTGTACACAATCCCGACAAGACCGCTCGCTCGGCAGCACTGCATCAGGTGCAGGACGAACTGGTGGCGACTCTCGGTGCGCAGTTCCCGGATAAATTGAAGGACATTATTACGTTCTACGAAAAAGAACTCAAAGCGTATGTCCGCAACAACATCTTGGACAACGGCCTCCGACCAGATGGCCGCGATCTGACTACTATTCGCCCAATCAGTTGCGAAGTTGGTCTCCTGCCTCGTACCCATGGTTCCGCGATCTTTACTCGTGGGCAGACCCAGGTATTGAGCGTAGTGACGCTTGGCTCCCCTGGCGATGAGCAGATCCTTGATGGCCTGACCACCGGCGAGAGCAAGCGGTTTATGCACCACTACAACTTCCCACCCTATTCAACCGGTGAAAGCAAGCCTTTACGTGGCCCCGGTCGCCGTGAGATTGGACATGGAGCCTTGGCAGAGCGTGCGGTTGCCGCCGTCATTCCGTCAAAAAGCGAGTTTCCCTACACCATTCGTGCGGTCTCCGATATCCTCTCGTCCAACGGTTCTACCTCCATGGGTTCCGTCTGCGGTACAACCCTGGCACTGATGGATGCCGGTGTACCCATTCACGCCCCAGTCGCGGGTGTCGCCATGGGTCTGATCACAGGCGAAGGCGAACGCAGAGGCAAGTGGGCAGTCCTGAGCGATATCCAGGGCATCGAGGATGCTCTGGGCGATATGGACTTCAAGGTTGCTGGCACCGCCGATGGCGTCACAGCTCTACAGATGGATATCAAGGTCAAAGGTATCACCTACGAAATCATGGCCAAAGCTCTGGAGCAGGCTCACGAAGGCCGTATGTTCATTATGGAGAAAATGCTTGACGCTCTTGACGCTCCTCGCGAGGAGTTGTCGGAGTATGCGCCACGTATTCAGACCATCAAGATTAATCCTGAGAAAATTGGTGCAGTCATCGGACCGGGCGGCAAGATGATTCGCAAGATTCAGGAAGAGAGCGGAGCGAAGATCGACATTGAAGATGATGGCTCCGTGAACATCTCCGCAACCTCCGGTGATGCGATGCAACATGCCATGGATGCTGTCCGTGCCTTGACCGAAGAGGTCGAGGTAGGCCGTATCTATACCGGCACAGTACGGCGCCTGGTGGACTTCGGCTGCTTTGTGGAGATTCTCCCCGGCAAAGAAGGTCTGGTTCGCACCTCACAACTGGCTGACTACCAGGTGATGCGGCCAGAGGATGTCGTCTCGGTCGGCGACGAAATCACCGTCATGGTGATCGAGGTCGATCCCCAGGGACGTGTGAACCTCTCACGCCGCGCAGCCTTGAGTGGCGAGATGCCTTCTCAGGCCGAACTGGATAGCGAACGCGGCCCAAGCCGTGGCCCGAATCGTGGCCCCGGTCGTCCTGGCGGTGGTTTCGGTGGTGGACGCGAAAGCACGATGCCTGGACGTGGCCCCGCTGGCGGTGGCTACGGTGATCGTGGTGGCTATGGTAATCGCCCCGGCTACGGTGATCGTAATAATCGCCCCGGCGGCGGTTATGGTGATAATCGCCCAAGCGGCGGTGGTGGCAACTTTGGGCAACGTCGGCCAATGGGTCCTGGTGGCCCTCCCGCCGGCCCCAGTGGTCCACCGCGTACCACCAACCCTAATGCCCCACGCCGTGAAGGCGGCTTTAGCCCACGGCCAACCGACCGTCGCGGCTGGTAAGATTCTATGTCTGCATGGTTGTTGGCGACAGCTGTCGCCAACAACCATGCAGACATGTTTTTTCCCGCCCCCCTGTATTTTATGTGAGAAGAGGTAGAATATATGTCGTCAGAGGAAAGACTGAGCGAGATTGCCGCCGAAGTTTCTACCTGTGCGAAATGCGACCTCTGTAAAGGGCGCACGAAAGCAGTCCCTGGCGAAGGCAATCCCCACGCCAAGTTACTTTTTATCGGCGAAGGTCCCGGCTACTACGAAGACAAACAAGGCCGTCCCTTTGTTGGCCCTTCAGGCCAACTATTGGAAGAACTTCTCCAAAGCATCAACTTAAAACGTTCCGACGTCTTTATCACCAACGTCGTCAAGTGTCGCCCGCCAGAGAATCGCGATCCCTTGCCCGACGAGGTTAAGGCCTGTAGCGATTATCTCGATAGGCAGATAGCCACACTCCAACCGCTAGTAATCGTCACCCTGGGGCGTATTTCGATGGCGAAGTTCTTTGCCGGCGAGAAAATTAGTGCGATCCATGGTCGCGCCCGCAAAAAAGATGGCTACATCTGCATTCCCATGTTTCACCCGGCGGCAGCCCTGCGCACCGAAAGCTACAAAATTGCCTTGCGCGACGACTTCAAAAAGATTCCCATCGTGCTTGCCGAAGCCGAACGGCTGGCTGCGGAGGCTACAGAAGCTGCCAGGAAGACACTAGTTTCTACGCCCTCTGCCAAAAAAGAAGAGCCACCCCCGGCACAAATGTCCTTGTTTTAAGCTTCCCAATATCATAGGTTAAGAGCTTGCTCTTAACCTATGATATTACCTACCCCTGCAAAGGGCTTAAACTATCGGACGCTTTGCCGTTCCCATTTCCATTTGCCTCCGCCTCGATAGGCCAGACTTCGACATGATTAGCTACTTTGCGTACCTCAGCACGGCCATTGAAGGGGATCGTTTCGAGTATCTCCTTGGGAAGTTGGAGCCGCCCAACACGGTCGATCAGTACAAACTCGCGGTGTGTTTCGCCAGACAAGCCAATAATGGCACTGGTGGAAGCGGCGTCACTGCTGCTCAGGGTGAGAGGTGCATCGCGGCGCACGGTTTCAGTACTGGTACGCCCATCGCGAATGGCGATGGTGCGGTCTACTATAGCGGCAATGGCCGCGTCATGCGTCACTAAGACAATCGTCAAGCCCAGTTGTTGATTTAACGAGCGCAACAGGGTCATGATTTCGCTGGTCGTCATCGAGTCCAATTCTCCCGTAGGCTCGTCGGCCAACAATATCTTAGGTTGATTGGAGAGTGCCACCGCGATAGCGTTGCGTTGCTGCTCACCACCGGAGAGCTGACTGGGTTTTTTATGCAGCATGTCGCCCAATCCCACCCGCATCAATAGCTCACGGGAGCGTTGTCCCGCCTGCCCAGCATTGACACCGCCGAGCACCTGGGGCAACTTCACATTCTCTTCCGCGCTCAGTTCCGGCAATAAATTGCGCCCACTCTGTTGCCAGACCTGGCCAATGACGGAACGCCGATAGCGGATGCGCTGCGTTTCAGTCAAGCGGGTCAGATCGTTCGTATCCACCAGGCATCTGCCTGCGCTGGGCGTGTCTTGTGCGCTCAACATGTTCAGCAGGGTACTTTTGCCCGATCCAGAGGCACCGACGATGGCAATCATCTCTCCCGCGGCAACCTCCAGGTCTAGCCCTTGCAGAGCCACCACTTCGAGATCAGCAACCTTATAAATTTTGACCAGGTTTTCACACATAACAAGTGGTTCAGACATCATCACTCCTCTATTTAATCTTCATTTAAACGTAGTGTCTGGCTAATTGAGGGGCGCGAAGCAATACGCACCATCATACCGAGCGCGACAATACAGATAACCACAATCAGAACAAAGGCGATGCCCAGTGAAGCAGGCACAATAATTTGGACGGGCGGCACGCTTTGCAAAATGTAGTATTCTCCACTCGCAATATCACTATTAAATCCGCTAATAGCTACATTTGTAAAGATCAGCGTGGGCAGCGCAAGCAGCGAGAGCATGGCCCCGAAGATGACTCCCAGCACAAGCGCAGTGCCATAGATAATGCTCTGCTCCCAGGCGATTACCCAGGCGATCTGGCCCGACCCGGTACCAAGCGCACGTAGCACCGCGAAACTCGTTAAGCGGCTTCGTACACTCAACCACGATGCGATTAAGTTTCCTAACAAAGCCAGCATGATGGCTGTTGCCGCCCCCAGGATTAGCACCCCTACCAGGTCCAGGTAGAGTGGATCATTGCGCAGATTACTAATAATCGCTCGCCGATCATTGAGCATGTCCAATTGGTAACTACCATTCTTCAGTGCTGCTCGCACGTTTGACAACGAGGCGGCATCGCTCCGCGTACGGAGCCAGACATCGGTGGTGGGCGGCACGGTATTCGCCGAGGCAGCCAATGCAGTCGAATAGCTCTTGTAATCTACCAGGATACCACCAAAAGCGAAATAGTCGCCTGTCCCACTCGCTAATAGACTATCATTGATGGTGGGAATACGCTGTACCTCGGCAATAGCGGTACAGGTCACTGTGGCACTGGTATCAGAGAGCGTAAACGTCGTTCCCGGCGCAAGGTGCAAGGTGTTCCAGGCCGTTGTATCCACAATGGCGGGTACAGCGGAACCTTGCGCCACCTTGCCTCGTTGTCCGACGAGTCGCCGCATGAGCGCGTCCAGCGATTGCGCGGCATTTCCTTCAGGCCAGATCACGGTTTGCGCGAAGGTATCGGCATCCACGGCCATAAATTGCACTGAAAGATTTAAGCCATTTTCTCTGATGCGCGGCTGACTGGTATAGCCCACGGTAGCGGAAAGCACGCCTGGCAGACGGCTATACGCTACAGATTGCGCCACCACCGCGGAACCCGGAATCTTGCCGCTGAAATCCGCGCCCACTTCATAATTTGCCACATCGAGGATACGCTGCGCCTGCGAAGCATTAAAGATCAGCGTAAACAGAGCAAAGGCAATGGCAAAGGCCAGTAGCATGGTCATACGAATAGATTGGCGTGGGGCGCGAGCCATCTGTGCCAGGGCTAACATAGGTGTCGCACTTCGTCCTCGCGCCGCGAACCAGGAACAGAGCCGTAAAATTAGCGGGAAGACACGCAGGAACAACAGCGAAAGCCCCAACAGCAAAAAGACTACGCCCGCCAATGTCAATGGTGGCAGCACAAGCACGCGCGTTCGTGCATCTATTACTCCGGGACTGGCCTCGTAGGCCGAGAAGGCATAACCAGTCAAGGCGATAATGGCGGCGACAACATCCAAACTCAGCCGTTGCCAGATTGGGCGATGGGTAGAACGTGCATATTCTCGTCGTGCTGACAGTATACCCATCCGTGTCGCACTGCCGATAGCAATCAACATAGCCACGATAGCGATACCCACCGTTAGCAACGAATACTCGGCCAGCACTTGTACCAATGGCCATGTATCTGTGCTTATAACATTTAACGCCCCCTGGTCAGCCACGGAGAGCGTATTGGTTGAGACAACCTGTACAACTACTACCGCCAGCAATGGCCCCACAATCAAAGCTACCACGCCAATGCCAATACTCTGTAGCATAAGCGAACCGATGATTTGCCAGCGACTGGCACCTCTACTGCGTAGCACCGCGATGGCGTCCGCTTGCCGCTCTACCAGGATATCCGTCATCATGCTCACAAAGAACAACGTTAGCCCTGCTACCAACAGAGATAGACTGGTGATGGGAATTTGTACCACGGCAATATGACTGCTATAGGTGCCTAATACATCAGGGGCATTACTAAAAGAGACTGTCTTTTCGACATAAGGTGGCTCGATCGGCTTATTTGCCACATCTCCCAACACAAGGCCCAGCCCGCGTTCCACATCACCTACATTATTGATATCAATGCGCATAGGATCCAGAGTATAGTACCAGTAAGCATTTGGCAGCGTTTCAATGCTTGTGCCACCCAGCCCCGACTGCGTCGCGAAATGGCTGAGGCTTGTTATCAAGGTATCATTAGAGACCAGGAGATGACAGGTTTCTGTAAAAGGACCTAATGGCTCACAATGAAAATCTTCACCGTGCCAAAAACTGGCAGGTTTCACGTTAAAAATACCCACAATGCGCAGTGGAACAGTAGTAGTCTGCGCTTCCAGGCGTATCCCATATTGATCATCAAATGCTAGCTGCATCGTGAGGACTGCACCCACTGTTAGCTTCAAACCGGTCGCCGTCTCCTGCGAAATGGCAATCTCCAGCTCACTACTATTCGTCAAGGGTAATCGCCCCTGCACCATCTGCACATGCTGTGCCGCATCCTTCATCGATGCCCCTATCAAGTTGAGTCGATTCCCCTGATCCATCAACGCAATTTTTCCCTGCGCATTATGAGCAGGTTGCAAGAAGGGTACTCCATCCATCTGGAACGTAAATTGCCCGCGCCCGGCATTGGTGAGATAGGAGCCCAGGTTCGTTTGCAGTTCAGTATCCAGTTGCTTTCCAACCATGTTTAGAGCCTGCCCTGAAACCTGGCTACCGCTGCTCTGCACGACAATATCGGCATTGCTCGTACCTGCCGTGGTGGGGGCCGCGGTTAAGAAACCGCGCAATTCCGCCGTCATGGCAATGTATGAATACAGGGGTACCGCACAAACGAGAATGACTGCCGCGACCATGCCGAGACCTGTCACCAGCAATAAACGCCATGTTTGCCGCAACTGCCACCGCGCTAAAAATAGTGTAGGCCCCGCCAGCCCTTTTTGCCTTTTCTCCTTGTCTCGTGGTACCTGTTGTTGTGATTGAGCCACTACAATACAACCTCTTTTCTAAAAATACCATGTATCTCATTTTTGCATAGATAAAAACTCGATCTTTGCTAATACAACACACATCCGCCCCACAAGGTAACTCGTATGAAAAAAGGTAGCACAGCATCCTGCCATCTTGCTAATACTACGTCTGCATTGGATGTATTCTTTCATGATACTACATGCCCTTTGAGAATATTTCTGGAAAGAATATAACTGACCAATCAGTCATTGACAACGCATGCGTTTTCAGCTATAATAATAACTGACCGGTCAGTTTGAATTGAGCGTTTTGTTGTTCTCTATCAGGTAATTCAGAGTAGCAGGAAAGGAAACGTTTATGCGAGTATTAATCTCTGGCGGGGGTATTGCCGGACTGACGCTGGCCTACTGGCTCCATCGCTATGGCATTCCGTTGGTTGTCGTTGAGCAAGCCAAGAGTATTCGCCATGATGGGTACGGCATTGACTTTTTTGGCACTGGATATGATGTGGCCGAACGTATGGGCCTCATTGATCGGTTGCAGCCTCAGCAAATTCCCATTGACTCTGTTATGTATGTGAACAAACAAGGCAAGCAGGTTACGAAACTGGATGTAACCCTGATGAAAAAAATCATGTATGGGAAGTATATGGCACTTATTCACTGGACCTTAGAAGAAGCGTTATATGAAGCACTTGCAGGTCAAGTCGATGTGCGCTTTGGCCGTTCGCTTACCTGTGCCGTGCCTGGCCCTGATGCGGTCAGCGTAACCTTCAATGATGGCACAACTGAGTCATTTGACCTGCTTATTGGTGCTGATGGCGTGCATTCCCGAACACGCGCCCTGGCCTTTGGATCAGAAGAGCAGTTTGGTCGTTTTCTGGGCTACTCCATCGCCTGTTATCAGCTTGTTGACCACTATGGCATCGGCCACACCTGGAAGATGTACGTCGAACCCGGACGCCTGGCAGGGGCGTATTGCGGTAACCACGATGGCGATATCTTCACACTGTTCATGTATGAGACAGCCAAGAGGGAGCATCTTCCACGGGAGCAGCGGTTGCCGCATTTGCGCCAGATGTTCGCGGGGATGGGTTGGATCACACAGCAGCTTCTCGCTGACGCTCCAGTCTCTGACAGCATCTTCATGGATGCAGTAACTCAGATTCAGATGCCCTCCTGGCATCAAGGTCGGGTGGCCCTCGTCGGCGATGCCTGCGACTGTCCCACGCTGATCTCCGGGCAAGGAGCATCACTGGCAATGGGAGGTGCCTACCTCCTGGCCAGGGCATTACACGAAACCACCGATTATCAACATGCTTTCCCCCAGTACGAGCAGCAGATGCGCCCACACGTCCAGGCGCAGCAAAAGAACGCACGTGGCTTCGCCAAATCCTTTGTGCCCGGTAGTCGATTGGGCCTCGTAGCCCAACAGACGATCATGAAAGTGCTGCTACGGGAGGCGTTCATTGGTCTGCTCCGACGCCAGTTTGGCGCACAGAGCATCTTGCCACAGCCGTAGGGCGTACCCTGTCCCTTTCACTCGTAGGTTTTTGAGGAAAGGCATCAGCGAGGTGGGAGCTGTCATTCTGAGCGCAGCGAAGAATCTCTCGTCGGCCCTCGCGCAGATTCTGCGCGGCGCGAAGCCTGACAGGCGAGATCGGCGCGTTTCAAAAAACCTACGAGTGAAAGCCACCCTGTCCGGGGGCCGGGAATAATCGGCCCGCCTCCGCGGTGGATTCGCGCCCTACGGTGGTTGTTTGGCGGTGCGGTAGCACCGGACACGCTGCTCGATCTCCTGCCCACGCATGAACAGGGGGCCGATTAGGGCGACGATTATATCCTTTTTCTGCTGGCCAAGCCAGCAGACCCTTCCAGTGTGGGGAGACTTGTGGTGCTAAAAGCGCGTGCTCTCCTCTCCTGCTCTGGCCTGGTCTGCTGGCTCGCGCAAACGCCAGATGATCCACACCCCGATGAGTCCGAACACGCACAGCATCCCGTTGACAAGCAGCTCGATGGTGGTGGTTTGACCAAAGGCCTGTGGAAGAGCGAGGGTCAGAAAATCGATCAGTGCATGGAACAGAATAGCCAGGAATAACCAGTGTATCTGGTGCCGACGAAATACCTGCAATACCATGACGGAAAGTGCCACCTGTAGCGGGAAACTCCAGAATCGCCCCCAGGCAGCCAGCAAAGGGAACCAGACCGGCAGTGCATTGATGGATGCCACCTGTTGGATGAAGGACTGTCTCTGGGTGACTGGCAAGCTATTGACATTAACGGCAGAAAGAATGGCAATGCTGAGAAGCGTGAGCACGATCTGTCCACCAACGAGCACCATCGATTCCAGGCCCTCGTGTCCCAGACCAAACATTACCGCTTTCGACCAGGTCTTTGGCTCCCGGCGCATGAAGACACGATAGCCGACATAGCGTCCAACTTCCTCGAAAAGTCCAGCGGTCACGGCCAGGATCACCAACCACGTCCAGGTAAATGCAGTCGATGTGCGTAACAAAGAGGCGAGCACCGTATTCTGAAGCACGGCGACAAGAGGAAGGCGCGTGAGCAACTGGAACACCAGAAAGACTAAGGTACCAAACCAGAAGTATTTCCAGTCTACAGCGAGCTTATGGTGGGCAATGCTCCCTAAAATGAAAGGATACACAATGACAAAGATGGTTACGACAACAGCCATCACGAGCAAGGCAGGAGAAACATGCAGCATTGATGATATCCCTTCCTCCCCTCTTAAAATTATTCCCCTGGAGTAGCTCCGATGACGAAGGCATCGATTTTCGTGAGTTGGCCGCGCCAATAGGGAACTTTGATCTTGTGGCCCGCGCTAATGATCGTGACATCGCGCATATGGGCGTAACGATAGACCACCGGCAGACCTTCTGGCCCTATCTCTGGCTGGTCACGGGCAGGCACCAGAGCGGTATAGTATTCACGCAGCGCATCAGCCGTTTCAGGATCATCCTGGCGATGTAGCTCTTCGTTCAGATCAATGTAGAATTGCGCGTAACGAGCCGTGTTTACCATGACCCCAAAGACCAGCAGTCCACTCATCTGGAGCATCATCTCAATTTCTAAATCTTGCTGCTCTACCAGACGCACCCACATTTGAATAGCAAAATCCTGCTCGCCGTATTCTTTTAACCACAGATTGCGCCGCTCGACACGGGTGAGCGGCCGGAAGCCGCTATCCTTCTGTTCCGCGTCACCACTGCTGGTACTAACTTGCTGTTCCTGGTTGGCTACAACTTTCGCGTTGTCTTGCCCTTTGCCGTCGGCACTTTGCCCTATTTCATGCGCCATAAGATCATAACCTCCACTTCGACTGGCATCTAGCTTTGCCTCCATTGGCCTAACACTTACGACTTCTTATACCACTTCTTAGTTAGTAGGACGACATTTGTTCCTACAAGGTGGAATATACGTATAATTGCCCTGAATGGTCGGCATTGTGCCATCAATGAACCAGTCAGTTACCGTTGGTTCGCCAGCATGAGGTAACAGACCAGTGTAAGCCGATACCGTACCGGCATGGACATCTGCTGGTCGGACGAAATCATTGGGCGGAAAATGATACAGGTTTGACACGTACTCCATAACATCGTGCCAGATGGGAGCCGCCCCTGTGATACCAATCACATTATTCATCGTACTGTTATCGCTGTTACCCGCCCAGACGCCGACCGTGATATAGGGAGTATACCCCATAGTCCAGTTATCGCGGAAGCTATCCGTCGTCCCAGTTTTAGCGGCGGCAGGCCGATCAAGTTCCAACGGGTTGCCAGGGCCAAATTCGTGATAGCGCGAAGTCTTATCCGAAAGCATACTGCTCATTAGAAACGCGACATCCGGGCGCATCGCCTGGATACCCTGTGGATGCGCGGCATCATAGTTATACAACGGATGTCCCTGATTATCGGTAATCTCCAGCACGGAAGTGGTAGGCGCACGCACCCCTTGATTGGCGAAAGTTGCGTAGGCAGCAGTCAGGTGTAGCAAGGATACTTCATTGGTGCCGAGGGCCATCGAAGCTCCAAAAGAGCGGGAGGGTAGACTTGTCAGTTCGGTTAGCCCTAACCTGCCAGCCATATTCAGGACATTGGGAATACCCGCGTATTCCAATGTGTCAATAGCCGGAATGTTGAAAGAATTGGCGATGGCAGTGCGTGCAGTCATCGGAAAGCCGCTGTGGAAGGTGCCATCATAGTTTTGCGGCGTGTAATATGCAGGTGGGTTCCCACTGGGCTGACTGGGGAAGATCGTCTTATGATCCTGCAAGATCATCGCTGGATACCAGCCCATCTCAAATGCCGTGGCATAGATGAGCGGCTTAATGGACGAACCTGGCTGCCGCAGCGAGAGGGCCGCGTTAAACTGACCACGCACCTGGGGACTATTGTTGTTATACTGCGCACTGCCATCCATCGCCAGAATCTCGCCGCTCGTGGGACTCACCACTACTACGGCTGCATTGTTCACGTTGTGCTGAACACTGAGCGGTCCATAACTACCCAGATACGAGTCGTATACCTGTGTATACAGGTGTGTATAGACGATCTGTTCGACCTTCTTTTCGAGATTCAAATCCAGCGTCGTATAAATATTATAGCCGCCATCCAAGAGGTTCTGCGCACCAATAAGAGGCACAAGCACCTGATCGATCACGTAGCGCACAAAATGAGGAGCCTGCGCACCCTGTAGAGTGGCATAAGATTTGAAGGTATACTTCGCCATCTCATCCTCGGCCTGCTGAGCTTGTGCTGACGTAATCATACCCAGGTTGATCATGGATTGCAAAACGATCTTTTGCCGATCAAGGGCGGCTGGTTTATTATAGACCGGGTTGTAATACGATGGGCTTTGTGGCAATCCTGCCAGCAACGAGGCCTGGGCCAGGTCAAGCCGAGAAGCGGCTGGTACACAAACCCGGTTGGTGCATTTGGGCTGAATATTGAAAAAGTCCTGCGCCGCTGCTTCAACCCCATAGTTCAAATCACCGTAGTTGACGGTGTTGAGGTACATCTCCATGATCTTCCACTTGGGATATTGTTGTGTCAGACCATACGCGAGAATTGCCTCCTCGCCCTTAATTTGCAAGGTACGTGGATCCGTCGGGAAAAGTTGGTTCTTTACCAATTGTTGCGTTACTGTGCTACCACCTTCAACAGCAGCGTGGCTTTGCAGGTCGGTAATAGCGGCACGAATGGTACCCTGGATATCGACGCCGTTGTTTTGCCAGAACGTATGGTCTTCGGCAGCTATCGTCGCGTTGACCAGCGTGGGCGTGATGTCGGTATAGTTGACATAAGTTCGGCGTCCATAGCCATCTTGATGATTGTAGAGTTCATAAAGGAGATGCCCGTTACGGTCATAAATATGGGTTGACTGGAAGAGCGAGTGACTGGCAACGCCGTTCAACAACGGGAGCTGTGCCTGGTAATAGGCATATACCGCGCCAGCACCCGATGATAAGAGCGAAAATAGCGCGATGAAAATAATCAGTGCGCTAATCATTAGACGGGGAGCGAGCTCACGCCCATCGTAGCGTTCATGCAGCCGTTTGCGCATAATGATACGGTTGATGCGTGTACGTCGTCCTGCCACATTATCCCGAATGTCAGTGGAAGCTGGAAGGTTGGGCGATACTTTGCCCACTGCTCGCGTTGGAGTGGTAGAAAGTGCCGGTACACGTCCATCGGTAATCGCTGTATTTGCTCCGTTGCGCACAGTCAATGTTTCATCACGTTGAGAATCGCTCTTATATTCATCCATAATGAGAAAATAAAACCTTCCCCAGCATTAAAGAATGTCAATATATGAAAACAAAAGAAAGTAGACATATCGTTAATTATAACGCATTGGGACAACGGGTGGTTTCATCCATTCACGCATGGTACCAATAGATAGTATTTTGTACCTACTTATATAGCATAAAATAGGTGAGCCGCCGTCGGCTGTACTGAAAAGTGATGGTATTTGTTATAAGCGTGCAACTATCGTCTCTCTACAACGTAGATATAAGTGACGGTTCCATACACACCCTCGGCAATGAGGGAGGAGATCCTGATGAACATGGACATGGATGAACAAAAAAAAGTTCCGGAGTCGCAAGAACAGCATTCTCTGGACGAGCACGATATAAATTACCCGGCACAACCCTATTATTGGTCAACAAAACCTGATGCACCAAAAGATGAACCCGCGTCACTATACGATGATCCAATGATACAGGGTGACAATACGAACGATTACCAGCATGGCTACAGTGCGCAGCAGAGCGCAAGCAGTATACCCCAAAATCCCCTTGCTGGGACAGCGCAGAAAAGCCAGCCATCAGCAACCTATGGACAGCAATCTCAGGCGCGTTCGCGCTACCAGCAGCGGTTCTATAGCCCGGATGGGGATGCATTTGAGCAACAGTATCGCTCCAATAACACCAATTTTCAGCAGTGGAGTGTTCCAATGTGGGCACGCCCACAGCGACAGCGTCGCAAAGGCGGCTCAGTTCGTTGGCTCTGGTTTATCATTTTAGGGATCATGTTTATCGGCCCGCTGCTGCATGTACTGGGATTCCTCCTGGTAGCAGGAGTCATTTTCCTGACCTTGCTCTTCCCACTGCTGATTGTCGGTCTGTTCAGCATTCCCTTTGTGCTGTCACGCGCCTTGACAGGAAGACCGTTTCCTCGGCGTAATTGGCGCAATAACAACTACAATTGGCGTGGCCCGTGGGGATGGTAGACTACCTTTTTCTCAACCTCTCTGCTACAATAGCATCGTTACGCATTCAAATTATTGCTTGATCGGTTGAGAGAAACATTGACAGAAAATATACCGGACACCTCTGAGGTGCCGAATGAGTTAGACCTGACCGATGTGCGTGAGCTACGCAATCTGCTCTACGCACATGCTATGCGACCCAACAAGTCCTTTGGACAAAACTTCTTGATTGACCGCTCCGTCCTGATGGAAATCGTGGCCGCGGCGGATATTCATGTAGACGATCAGATACTAGAGGTAGGCGCGGGTACAGGTGTTTTAACGCGTGAATTAGCGAAACACGCGCAACGCGTTGTGGCGGTCGAAATGGAGCGCGATATGCTGGCTCTGCTGGCTGAGACCACAGGTCAGTACGAGAATGTTGAGCGCATTGCACGCAACCTGCTCTTTCTTGATCCGCTCGACGTTTTTGGTACAGCACCGTATAAGCTCGTGGCGAATTTGCCGTATTATATTACGGCCCCGACGTTTCGGCATTTTCTGGAAAGTGCCAATCCACCACGCGCCATCGTGGTCATGGTACAAGAAGAGGTAGCACAGCGCATTGTGGCTGGCCCAGGCGATCTCAGCTTATTGGCGGTGAGCATCCAGTTTTATGGACGCCCACGCATTGTCGCCCAGGTTCCCGCACGGGCATTTTATCCGGCACCAAAGGTTGGTTCAGCCATCCTGCGTATCGATGTATACGAGCAGCCACCGCTTACCGCGCAAGAGCGCAACGGTTTCTTTCGCCTCGTACAGGCAGGTTTTTCGGAGAAGCGCAAGCAACTCCACAACTCGTTGACGCATGGGCTACATCGTAAAAACGAAGAGGTACGCGCCTTGCTCACCACCGCCAATATTGCTACCAGCCGCCGCGCTGAAACGCTAAGCATTGAGGAATGGCTACAACTCTGGCAGACGATACAAAATAGGCCATAATCTGGAACAGTCATATGGTATCATATAGTATGAGATATGACATAAAAACCTACCATACTGTAGAAAAAAACATTCGGAAGTAGAAAATAGTCTATGACGACGCAGGAGATATTTTGCGAAAAGTGTGGGGCAGCCAATGTACCCACAGCACTATTCTGCCATCATTGCGCTACGCCGCTGCCTGTAACACATACTACTGGTTCCCTACCGGAACAAACATTGCTGATGGGTCGCTATCAATTGGTGAGTCGTATCGGACAGGGCGGTATGGGAGCCGTCTATAAGGCCACAGACACGCGCCTCGATGACCGCCCGGTTGCTATCAAAGAGATGAGCAAGGCGGGTATACCTTCGGCTAGCATCGAGGAGGCCGAGTCTTCTTTTGAGCGTGAAGCTCGCTTGCTCGGCAAACTTTTTCATCCCAACCTGCCGCGTATCCATGACCACTTTACCGAAAATGACCGCTCCTATCTGGTGATGGACTTTATCAATGGCGAGACGTTGGAAGATTACCTGGCACAAAAGGGTGGTGGCCCACTGCCGGTTGACCAGGTGTTGAATTGGGCGGAACAGTTGTGCGACGTGCTGGCCTATCTGCACAATCACCAGCCGCCTATCGTTTTCCGCGATCTCAAGCCCGCCAATGTGATGATGGATGAGAGCGGACACCTCTTCTTGATTGATTTTGGCATTGCCCGTCTGTTCAAACCGGGCCAGTCACATGATACGGTCGCGCTCGGTTCTCCTGGCTATGCCGCGCCCGAACAATATGGCAAGGCCCAGAGCACGCCGCGTTCCGATATCTATAGCCTGGGTGCGCTGCTGCACTGCCTTTTGACGGGACATGATCCCAGCGAACGCCCATTTTTCTTTCGACCGGCCTCAGAGGTCAATCCCGCCGTCTCTCCAGCACTGGAAGCCCTGCTGCAACGTATGTTGGAGATGGACGCGAATAAACGCCCGGCCAATGCCTCAGAGGTGTTGCAGGTTCTGCGTAACGAAGACCCCAGGCAACAAACAACTGGCGTGTACGGCACGTATGCATTCACTAAAACGCAGCAGAGCCAGGTGCCAAAGGGTGCCGATCTCCTGCTAGAGGAAGCCCACACACTCTACACCCAAAAACGGCTGAAAGAGGCCGAGCACGTTTATACGCAGGCCCTACAAATGAATAGCACAAACCCGCTCGGCTGGCAGGGACGCGGTTTAACACAAGGTCTGCTGGCACGCCATACCGATGCTCTTTCTTCCTTTGAGAAGGCGTTGCAACTGGACCCCAAGCTTGTTGTCTCGTGGAATGGCAAAGGCACTGCCCTCAGTACGCTCCAGCGCAACAAAGACGCCCTCACGGCTTTTGAGCAGGCTCTGAAGCTGGACGCCAGCAATGTCGACGCGTGGGATGGCAAAGGCGTGGTATTGAACGCGATGGGTCGTTCAAAGGAGGCCATCGATGCCTTTGATATGGCCTTGCGCTTTGAACCACATATGGCGCGTGCATGGAATAATAAAGGCCTTGTGTTACGGCAACAGAAACGCTATCAGGAGGCTCTCTACGCCCTCAATCAAGCTTTGACCTTTGACGACAAGATTGCCACGGCGTGGAGCGGCAAAGGCAGTGTCTTACATGATTTGGGTCGCTTACAGGAAGCTCTTGATGCCTACCAACAGGCCTGCACCAGGAATCCGAACCTGGTTTCGGCATGGAACGGCAAAGGTTCCGTCCTGTATGATATGGCCCAGGAACATGCGGGACAGGGACGGCGCAAACTAGCCAGCCAGGAGTTCCAACAAGCCATGCAGGCGTTTCAGGAGGCTCTCAAGCTGGATAGAAACTATGCCCCTGCCTGTTATGGGATGGGCAACGTGTTCTACACTCAACAAAATATCCAACGTGCCCTCGAAATGTTTGACCGCGCCATTCGTAGCAACCCGCGCTACATGAAGGCGTGGAATCGGCGCGGCAACGTGCTCAACGACCTGGGCCAGCGTTACGACGCCCTGAACTCGTACGATCAGGCTTTGCGCATCGACCCTCGTTACGCCTCTGCCTGGAATGGTAAGGCGGGCGTGTTTTGTCAACTCGAACGCTATAACGAAGCCCTGTCCGCGTATGAAAACGCGCTGAATAGCAACCCCAACTTCCCGCAAGCCTTGAACGGCAAGGGCAACGCCTACTTCCATCTGAAGAATTATCGCCAAGCGCTGGCCGCGTACGAGCAAGCGTTGAAATTATCCCCGCAGATGGCCTCTGCCTGGCACAATAAATCGCTCGTCCTTAACAAGTTAAAACGCTACCTGGAAGCCCTCGCTGCTGCCGAGCAGGCCATCCAGCTGGCACCGGGCGATCCCGACAACTGGCAACGCAAAGCCGAAGCCTTGAAGAACCTGCGCCACCCCAAAGATGCTCGCTCAGCCCAGGCTGAGGCCAACCGCTTGCGTAACACTCGGGCCATTCGCTAGTTTTTACACAAAAGTACAATTTGCCCATGGAGATGTTCCTCACATCTCCACTAACACCACGCCCAGCAAAACTAAAGCCATACCACCAACCTTTGCCCAGGTCAGGCTTTCGCCCAGGATGAGGAAGGACAGCACCAGGGTAACAGCAGGGATGATGAAATCGCTATAGCCGGTGCGAATGGCTCCGATGCGGCGAATGAGCCAGAAGACGAGGAAGAAGCTGATACAGCTACAGAAAATCGTCAGGTAGAGCAGTGCGCCCAACGTCGTCCAGGTTGGGTGAAAGGCGTAGCCACGTTCAAAAATAAGACTCATGACGGTGATAAACAAGCTGCTATAGAACATCTGCCACGCTGTCAGGACGGTTACTGGTATAGCGGGGCTGCTGCGTTTCGCCAGCAACATGCCAAGCCCGTATATGACAGATGATGCAAGCACCCCCAATTCCCCGACGAGAGCCAGGCCGCTGCTAGCGAACCCAATCGTACTCCAGGAGCCACCCCAGAATGGAAGGCGACCCAGTAGGACAATCAGGATACCAAACACGCCAATCGCCAGGCTGCCAAATAATCGCCAACCTCGTATCTCTCCAACTCCGCCCATGTTAAAGAGGGAGGTGAAAATGGGAGCCATGGCCCACATCAGCGTCAGGACGCTTACAGGCGCATAGGGCGCGGCAGCGAAAAAGATACTGCTGGGAATGCTCACCATACACAGCGACACCAGGAGCGTTTGCAGGTGTTGTTTGCGTGTGATGCGCAGTCGTTTCCGCTGCAAGATCGCTATCACCGCCATTATACAGAAGGCAATGAAGAAGCGTACACTGGAGAATAACAATGGAGGAGCGTTTTCTACGCCTATTTTGACCGCCACGGGAAATGATCCCCAGATAAGTACCATAGCGATAAAACAGAGTAGAGTAATGAGGCGAGCCTTGCGTTGAGCCAACGCGAGTGATGTGGATTCCATGTAACCTGTGCTTTCGACCAAAAAAGTGTGATCCTGTATTTGCTGTAACTCTTCTTGACTGCCCTCTCCCTCAAGCCACTCAACACAAAATACCCTTGCGAACTGCCGTAGGCAGTGAGGAGTCACTACAGTATACAATACAGATGGCTTCTAGGGCGACCGCAAGGGATCGCCCCTACTATACTACGATGCCCGTTGTGTTCGTAAAACGTCTATAGTAGGGGCG
>JBPCJY010000251.1:0-10314 GCA_051004815.1 Ktedonobacteraceae bacterium | reverse complement strand
GTGTTGCAGGTCGCTGCATTGTATTTACTCAGCTATAGACTAAACTTGCCGCCTTCGTAGCAGAGTTGACCGTCCGCGTAAACCTTCCCTTCGCGCAGGTCACAGACCATATCCCAGTGCAGTCCTGACTCGTTCACCCCACCGGATTCGGGGAGTGACGCGCCCAATGCCATATGCATCGTGCCGCCAATCTTCTCGTCAAAGAGCGTGTCTTTCGAGAATTGCTGAATGTTGTAGTTCAGGCCAAAGGCGACCTCACCCAGGTACCGCGACCCTGCATCCGTATCGAGCATCGCGTTAAGAAAATCCAGTCCCTTCGTCGCGTCACTTTCTATCACCTTGCCGTCGTGGAAAGTCAGGCGCACATTCTCCACCTCGTTGCCATCATAAAGGGCGGGATAGGTGAAACAGACGGTGCCATTGACCGAGTTTTCGATGGGGCCGCTAAAGACCTCGCCATCGGGGAAGTTCTCTGTACCCGCACAATTGATCCATGTGCGTCCACCTACCCGATAGGTAATGTCCGTCCCCGGCGCGACAATATGAATTTCATCGTGCTGGTTCAGGAAATCAGCGATGCGCTGCTGCTCCTGGTGAACCTTACGCCAACCCGCCACCGGATCATCCAGGTTGAGTAGGCCAGCATTGTAGACAAAATTTTCATAGTCCTTTAACGACATGCCAGCATCTTGCGCATGGGCGTTCGTGGGAAACATCGTCCCGCACCAGCGCGTCTCGCCCTTACCCATCCGTTCCAGGGAACGTTTAAACAACGGGGAGCGTGCCTCGCGTCTCTTCGCTATCCGCTTGGGATCGATCCCGCTCAGAATTTTGGTGTTCTCTGATCCCCAGATGGTCAACTCAGCATTGTAGTACTCGGCCTCAAGCGTATCTACCCCCGACACATAGGCCAGTTGCTCATCATTGGCCTCCTGGAAGAAAACCTCTTGCAATCCTTCTAGCGAGATTTTGGTCGTGACATGCGCCCCCGTCCGCACAGCTTGACGATAGACTTCGTGTATCAACGGCGCGGCAAAGGCCGGGCCAAAGATGACAAATTTGTCGCCGGGCTTGAGAGCCAGCGAATAATGTACCAGCACCTGTGCCAGTTTCTGCTGTCTTGGGTCTGCCATAACAACTATTACACTCCTTTGTATTCAGGCCATTGTATTCAGGCCATTATGCAGGTAGATTTTTGGGAAAGAGGCGATGGGATGCGTAGGGACAAGGGGTGGACGTGGCGGCAGATGGGGGGCCTTGTGCTTGTCCTTGGTGGGCGTGCAGAAATCTCCACCCGGACAGGCACAAGGCCCCCGCATCCCCGCCACTGCTACCCCCTGTCCCTACGCACGCCGAAAAATCTACTCGTGCAAGGTATTTAGACCGCCACGTTTGTTGAACGGCTATACGGCTTTTCAGGATCGATCAGGACGTTGACACAGGCCGGCAAGCCCGACGCGAAAGCCCTTTCCAGGGCCGGGCGAATATCTTCTGCTCGCTCCACCAGTTCGCCATGACCACCCAACGCCTCGACCATTTTGTCATAGCGTATGCCAGGCGTCAGTTCTGCCGCCGTCGCGTGTCCAATAATGGCCCTCTGCGGATGCTTGATCTGCCCCCACGCGCCATCATTGCCGATAATGGAGACAATAGGCAGCTTCTGACGCACCATGCTCTCAAACTCCATGCCATTGAGACCAAAGGCACCATCGCCATGCAGAATCAATACTTTTTTGCCCGGACGCGCCAATTGTGCCGCCATAGCGAAGCCTGTGCCGGTGCCAAGACAACCCATGGGGCCGGGATCAAGCCAGTAACCGGGCTTTGAGACGTTGATGACGCGCCCACCATAGCTGACGATATCGCCACCATCGCCCACCACCGTGGTATCCTCGTCGATAAAGTCCCGTATCTCGCGGCAGAAGCGCATAGGATGAATAGGCACTGCCTCAGAATTCATCGCCGCTGTATCACGCTCCAGCGAACGGCGTTCCTCCGCACGAATATAGCTTAGCCATTCCTCGCTATGCAGTTGTTTTGTGGCCTCTGTCAACTGGCGCATACTGATGCCTACATCACCGACCAGACCCACCGCCGCTCCACGGTTGACGCCAATATCCTCGGCTGTCAGGTCAAACCAGATCACCTTTGCCGCCGCCGGAATCAGCGGCGGTTGACCATGATTGAGGCGGAAATCCATGCGTGTACCAATCGCCAGGATCGTATCGGCACCTTCCAATGCCTTGCGCCGCGAG
Source organism: Ktedonobacteraceae bacterium (assembly GCA_051004815.1). Classification (GTDB taxonomy): domain Bacteria; phylum Chloroflexota; class Ktedonobacteria; order Ktedonobacterales; family Ktedonobacteraceae; genus JBBQXY01. The sequence goes on along the minus strand of JBPCJY010000251.1, from coordinate 8,059 downwards.
GCCGTGAAGAATAATGGATGGGTTGGCGGCAGACAACCACGTCCGGCCCCATTGAGGAAGACCGGTGCCTGGATGCGTTCCGCCAGTTGGCGCAGCGGTTCAGCGGCATCGCACCACCATACCGCCGTACCCGCCATGATGACGGGATGCTCCGCTTGCTCTAAAATCTCTGCCGCTTTGCGTACCAAATCAGGGTCGGGCGCGGTACGTCCGCCAAAACGATAGTTCGTCGGTTCACCCGGATCAAACAAGGTGTCGGTATCGGCAAAGTTGTTGAGGATGTCCATTGGCATCTCTAAAAAGGTCGGCCCAGGTTTGCCACTCAGCATCTGGCGAAAAGCCGACGCCGTGTACTCTGCCAGCCGAGCAGTCTCGTGTACAGTTCGCGCCCACTTGGTAATGGGACGCAGCAGATCAATCTGGTTCATCTCCTGTAGTGCGCCGCGATCCCACAATCCCAATGGGGCCGCTCCCCCGATTACCAGCACAGGACTACCGGCAAGATAGGCATTCGCCACCCCGGTCACTCCATCGGTAACACCTGGTCCCGCTGTCAGTAGAGCCACACCTGGCTTACGCGTACACTTGGCCCATCCCTCCGCCGCGTGTACCGCCGCCTGTTCATGCCGTGTATCCACCACGCGAATGCCTTCACGTATACACCCATCATAAATAGCCGCGATATGCCCACCACTGAGAGTAAAAACAACCTCAACCCCTTCGCGCTTCAAAATCTTCGCGACCAGCCAGCCGCCATGTATCATTCCCAAAGTAAAACTCCTTCGTTCTCTGGAACATAACATTCGCCTATATTGCATTTTCATCTCAAGCGTTATTATCGTCTCTGCACTGGCCGTCTTGCAAATCCGTTAAAAAGGCAAGAGCTACTGTATATCTTTCCATACATTATGAGCAAACAAGCGGACTTCATGGATGGCTTCAACCGCGAAGGCATGGTTATATCTTTCATGAGGCAAACGGTCTTGGATTGCATCATAGTAAAGTGAATCCATACGGTCATTAAGTGTTATAAAACGACTTAGAACCTGATGCTGAGTATAGTATGGCTTACTTTGATCAGCTAATTTCATAAAAAAAACTTGACGAGCCTTATGAGCGCTTTGCTCAAGCACATTCCCCTGTGGTAAAGGATACCCCAAAACTTTTTTCCCCGGTGACGAAGTCAATTGTACTCTCCCTTGAGGAGGTACAGGATGACCCTTAGCAGAAATCAGTGCGCTAAGTACGCATTCATATGCATGATATGTATGGAAGATAGCTCCGTCTGCAAAGCCGGAATCTAATAGGCGAGAGGCCATTCGCAGATGTCTCAGAGCTAAACCGTACCATTTGCGTTTCGGAGTCGGCAAAGCAGTAGCAATTGTTGTCATGATCGACTCAATAATGTAATTCCAAGTGTATTTTCTTGGCCGTTCACTTTGATCAGAGACTCTGCATGTTGCCATTCTTGCAGAGTTACCAGGCGAAATTGAATATGTATATCCTCATCCTGGAGATTGATAAATACTTCTTGAGCCAGGTGCTGATAAAGCCTGAAAGGTCGCTCGGAAGAATTCAATACGATTTGAATAATGACATCTTCATATGGCAAGTCCCGTAAGTCTATTCCAAAGAGCGTCCAATCACCGACTCCCACTACTTGCTCAGTCAACTCATTAAAGCTTTTTTCTAATCGCTCAAAAACAGTTTGTAACACATCTTGAAGATGAGTATATTGGGCTTCAAAATGCGGATTGTCGGCATTTGCATTACTCAGCAAATCAGCTAGCAAAGCGAATCCTTCTGGATTTATGCGGAGTGGTTTTCTTCCATGTTTTGCTTGATTATGTTCTATCCAGTCACGAATCTCATCCGCACGCGAAGGTCTGAATAGCAACCGAAGCTGTTTATAATCAAACACCTTTTTTGGAACAAATTGCCATATATGGGCTTCTACCTCTTGTCCTACAGTACGCAATAGCGCAGATACATCGGAAAGAAGCGGTTCCGAATAATGTTCCTCAGATAAGCGGGTTAGCAGGTATTGCTTCACTGTACCTTCTGCAACGATACCTTTTTCTCGCAACAAATCGAAAATGTAGTAACGTATACGATCAAGTTCATCTAATGATGAATCAAGTACTACACCTGATGCCATTAGCCATTGAACCGTTTTATCATCTGCCTGCCACGAAACAAATCTAGGTCCGCGTAATACTTTCTGTATATCCTCTGTAACACCCGCGGGATTTTCTCGATAGTTATGAAAAGCCCGACTATCAAGAATTTGTTGGATCACACTGGAGGTAATTAACTCAATATCCGCTCCTAAATAAGCCACAATGATTCGTTCAATCTCGTGTTCTACGTAATTTGCTCGTGTGGGCAGTTCTAATACTGGTGCTTGACCATAAACAAACTCAAATCTTGCTGGCGACATTTTGCGAAAGTTCAAATACATGTCACCATGAGAATTAATATTCGGGCTTTCTAGTTGACGTGTCGATTTAATAACCACATTTTGCCATACGGCATTCACGTAATGCAGCCCATTATCTTCACACGCGGCCACAATAGTCTGCCACAGGCTCAAATCCTTATGCTTATAGACAAGAGTAAACCAATGATCTTGTTTCAAGGCACGAGAAATAGACTCTATTGATGCCGCAAACTCATCTTCAAATTGTTTACGACTTTTTTTCTCCGTTCCTCCTGTGATAAGTTCTACCCGTCGAGCTTCAGGAGTAATCTCTATCCCTAGCCACGCAGCCCAAAGAGTAGATAAGTCCACAAAGTAAATATCATTTGAATAAGGAGGGTCAGTGAAGCAGTAATCTACCATCCCTTCGCCAGTAATCTCATGAATACGCGAAGCAGGTAGCGCAGTCAGTACGAAATTGGTAGGGTCATACCAATTTCCTATAAGTTGGTTTGTCTCTTCTTTGGCACGATATACAGCAGGAAAAACATGTTCCACTGTAGGCCATACACGATTTTCATAGAATGAGTTATTAGAAGCAGGCGTATAGCTAAATCGCCTGAGAAAACCAGCATCTCCGCGATATGGAGATCTGCGTTTTCCTTTATCAAACGGAAGAATGTACATAATGTTTGCATATCGTGCTGTGTTTGCTAAGACCACTTTCATCAGGTCACGGTACAGAGTATCTTCAATTTGACCGATGGCATCTCGTAGCATCGTAAGCCCAGCAAGCTGACGCAGTGTATGAAGTTGATCTATAGACTCTAACCCGGCACGTCTGACAGTTGACGGAATAGGATTACGTGGGTAATTTAGGTTTTGAAGTACATTTTGTACCTCAGCATCGGTCATCTCATCCAGGCTCTCGATGGGTATTTGAGCTATTAACCTCACTTGATTATACGCTTCATTGAGCCGCGTAAGATTAACAGGCGCAACTGCGGTCATCTGTGTTATAAAACGAGCTACTGGATTGATATCGCTGGCCGCAGTCCTCCGGCCTAGCACAAGTGCTTCTACAGGTGTTACACCGCTTCCAGCAAAAGGATCGCACACGAGATCACCGGGTTTTGTGTAGTATCTGATATACTCCTGTACCACTGGCCATGGCTTCTTCGCAAAAAAAGGAAAGAAACCAAAGTGTCGTGAAGCTCCCTTTTCCCTTGACTTATATGGAATACTAAAGTCAATTGGTGCATCCGGTACCTCGAGCCGATCTCTTCCAGGTGTCTCATCCCGTTGCAATATCCAGTTTGACATATTAAGCAGCCTCCTGCAATTTCGCTACTTGCTCATGGATAGGAATAAGAAGCAACATCTGATGATGGTGTTTTAGCACATCGACTGCTTCACCATCGCTAAAAGCGTAGTAGATTGAATAGCCATCAGTCAGCAAATATGCCTTAGATTCATATAATTGAATGCCCTGTTCTTGAAGATTCCGTCCAACTTGCTGTACCTGGCGAGGAGAAAAGCCAGATCGTCGGAGTTCACACACAATGAGAGCCTTGACAACTTCCTTACTAGAGTAAAAGAGGGCTAGTTGACCATTCTCGGCATGAGCATTACGCAAGGTTGGCGTAATAAGGCCAATTTTTGCCCAATAGGTAACTTGCTTACGGGTCATACCTGTCAACCGCATAAGTTCAGGTGCAGTATATAAACGCTTATCAGCAATCTCTCGTAGTGATACCTCTTGGGAGGTAGAGTTTAGCGATTTTGGTAAATCCGTCTCATGCATTATTGAACACTTTCGTTAGCAAATGCTAGTGCCTTTGCTCATTATAATGCACATAACGACAAAAAGACAAGCAATATGAGCGTATCTAGCAACAAATCAGCTTGAAATGCTAACGTAAAAGAAGTCACTTTTGCCACTTGCGGGAACTATGACTATATGCTACACTTAATGAAGTATCATCCATAACCCTGCAACTATGTATAAGGGAGCTTTTGCTTTGAGCAATTTCTATACACCCGGTTCTAATAACGGAGCGTCGTCCAATAACAATTCGTTTGTCAGTCGTCGCGAATTACGCGCCAGTAACGCCACCGGAGCCTTGCCCGTCATCAGCGTGGGACGCAACGGATACGCCCCAGGCGCATTCGACTTCGAGGCCATGCTCATCTCCTTGCACGAACAGTTCGAGCAAGACCGACAACTGGCAAGCCAACCGGATGCCCGCCGCTGCGGCATCTGCTACTTACACGCCACCGTCAGCGAACTGCACTACCGCGAAGAAGGCTTCTACGTGTGTAAGGGCTGCGAACAAGCTCTAGGACGACAATCCTTGCCTATGGTAAGGCACCAACAAAAATAATACAGAGCGGGGTGTGTTACTGGTGGTCTGTGCAGACTATCAGTAACACACCCCGCTCTGTATTTATTCTCCTACGACCCCGGCCTCTTCCTCGATTTCATCTTCATCGGTCGCTTCGTGCAAATCTTCCGGTCGGTCTAAACGGTCAAGGAAGAGCACACCATCCAGGTGATCAATCTCGTGTTGCAAAACACGCGCAAACCAGCCCTCGGCATTCACCTTGATGATCTTGCCGCGTGCATCCTGCCCCTTGACGACGACCTTCTCGGCACGGCGAATATTGTCACCGTAATAGCCTGGGATGCTAAGGCAACCCTCTCGCCCCAACGTCTCGCCCTCGGCCTTGACGATCTCAGGATTGACCATGGCCACCTTGCGATCTTCAAATTCAGCCACAAAGACACGTATCGATTGCGCGATCTGTGGCGCGGCCAAGCCAACACCATTTGCCTCGTGCATTATCTCAAACATCTCATTCATGAGCCTTTGGATTGACGGGTCAAAGTGATGTATCTTCTTTGCCTTCCGCCGTAATATGGGGTTTTCTGTCGTAATTATTTTGTGATTTGCCATAACTGCTGTTTCCTGCTTGCGACATGTAATGTGTATACTGTATGAGCCGATGTATCGCGCCCCTACATCTTTGACTAGATGGGATATAATTTCTTATATCGTATCACATTGAGCGTCAATATGCTAGATAGTATTACAGCTTATATCGAGCAATACGGGCTTCTTCCTGCGCAAGGCACCATCATCGTCGCCGTCTCAGGTGGGGCCGATTCACTGTGCCTCCTGCACATCTTGCATCGACTCTGTGGCACGGCGGACAAACGCTATCCCCATGTGCAACTGCACGTTGCCCACCTCAACCACCAGTTGCGCGGCGCGGCCAGCGATCAGGATGCCGCTTATGTCGCGCAACTGGCCCACGCCTGGGGACTACCTGCTACTATTGGCTCGATAGATATATCCGCGCTGGCACGCGAGGAACGGCAATCGCTGGAAGAGGCTGCTCGTACCGCTCGCTATCGCTTTCTACGCCAGGTGGCGCACGGTCAACCTATCGCCGTCGCCCATCATGCCGATGACCAGGTCGAAACCCTGTTGCTCCACTGGTTGCGCGGCGGTGGTCTGGCGAGCATGGTCGGCATGACGCCACGCCAGCACGATATCATCCGACCTTTACTGGCAAGCAGCCACGCCGAAACCGTAGCCTATTGCCAGCAACACAACCTGCTGCCACTGGAAGATGCCAGCAATACTGATACGCGCTTCCTGCGCAACCGCATCCGCCACGAACTCCTCCCCTTATTGACATCCATGAACCCCGGCATCCGTGCCACGCTACTGCGCAACGCCGAGGTTGTAGACGTCGATGTCGCCTGGATTGAGCAGCAGGTTGACCTATCATGGCCAGTGGTGGTTGCCACAGAGCAAGAAGATACCATCGTCCTGCATACCTCAGCCCTGCTAGCATTGCCACTTAGTCTGCAAAGGCACCTGTTACGTCGCGCCACCGCCCACTTATGCGCCGGACAATCCCCGCTCGAACTGCGCCACTATCTCCTGCTTGAACGTTTTATTCAGCAGCACCAATCCGCACACTCGATGACACTCGACCTTCCAGGGCATGTACGCCTCACCGCCAATTTGAATACGACGCGCTTTGATCGTCTTATTGAGAAAGAGCACCAATTCACGGTCTTTTCCGCGTTGGATGAAGCGGTCATCCTGCCTATCCCTGGCCGTATCAGCGTAGCGGGAACGCCCTGGATTGCCGAGGCGGAGTTTGTCGCGGAGCCGCTATTGCAAGAGGCGCAGCTGGCTCTATCGCGCCAGGATTGGCCGGAAGTGTGGCGCATCCTACCCGCGACTCGTTATACTGTCTATATTGATGGAGAGCACGTCGGCTCTTCCCTACAGGTACGCACAAGGCGACCTGGTGATCGTATACGCCCTTTGGGCATGGCGCACGAGAAAAAAGTGCAGGATGTACTGGTCAACCAGCACATCCCACGCGCTGATCGTGCCACCATTCCCCTCTTTTTCTCAACGTCCCATTGTCTCTGGGTAGCCGGCATACACATCGACGACCGCGTACGCCTCACCCCCCAGACACAACACATTTTGCACTTATCTATCACCAAATTCCTTCCATGAGGTAAACATGCACGAAGACATCACAGAAATCCTGATTCCCGAAGCAGAAATCCTGAACAAAGTAGCCGAACTGGGCAAACAAATCACCGAAGATTATCGCGGCAAATACCTGCTCTTGCTTGGCACATTGAAAGGCGCCGTTCCTTTTATTGCCGATTTAGCACGCGCCATCGAGTTACCGCTGGAAATTGACTACATGGCCATCTCCAGCTATGGCAATAGCACCCAATCCAGTGGCGTGGTACGCATCCTCAAGGATTTGGAAGGGCCATTGGACCAAAAACACGTCCTGATCGTCGAAGATATCGTCGATAGCGGCCTCACTCTGCATTACCTGATGGAGGTGTTGCGCCAACGCCGTCCCCTCAGCTTACGTGTCTGCGCATTACTGGATAAAGGTCGTGAGCGTGTCAAAGCCGCCAAACTGGACTACATGGGCTTCCGCATCCCCGACCGCTTCGTCGTTGGCTACGGCCTCGACTACGCGCAACGCTATCGCAACCTACCCTACGTCGGCATCCTCAAACCCACCATCTACGAAGAGGAGACCGAAAGCCCCCAAACCTTCCACCGCAGCCCGGCGGAGTAGAGAGAGGAATATATTGCAACCAAGGGGCATCAAGCTACGAGATGTAACGCGGTTTTCAGGGCGACCCTTGCAGTCGCTCCATAGTGCTCTGTCAAACTCCACTTGACGGGCGCAACCCTTCGTAGGGACAGGGGGCCTGGGGCCTGTCTGCACCCTGTCTGGGGGGACTTTCACTGGGAGGTTTTTTGAAGCGCCGGTTTCGCCTGTCATGCTGAGCGCCGCGAAGAATCTCTCGTCGCCAAGCACGCAGATTCTTCGCGACGCTCAGCATGACATTCCCCCTCGCCGATGCCTTTCCCCAAAAAACCTCCCAGTGAAAGGTCTGGGGGGACAGGTAATAACAGGGAATGGCGGGGCTACGTCTCTACCCGTCAAGTGGAGTTTAACAGAGCAATAGGCGTCAAGTTAGGCATACAGCACAATTTCCAGGGCGAGGGCAAGGGGCGCCCCCCCTCTACCCCACCCAGCCTCTCCCCCCAGCAAACGGCTCCACGAGCCGCGTCG
>JBPCJY010000250.1:0-3406 GCA_051004815.1 Ktedonobacteraceae bacterium | reverse complement strand
CCCCTACTATACGACGTTGCCCGTTCTACTTGTATTGCGTGTATAGTAGGGGCGACCCCCGCGGTCGCCCCGGTAATATTTCACATCCCCTCACTCCCCCCCGCCTCCTCCACCCCCACTACCACCTCCCCATCTTGCTCCTCCAGCACCGTGCGCGGATCGAGCAGAAGGCTATCGCGCAAAATGCGCGTAATGATGGGCATATTTCTGAGGCGCAGCCGTTTGGCTAGCTCATCTAAGGGCATGGGAACGTGGGCGGCATCTATGGCTAGCAGCATGGTGGGCAGCGTCTCACCGGGGAGAGAGCCACCGCCTACGGTCGACTCGCCACGTTGCACGCGTGTCGTGATCCCTACCGTGTTGAGTTGCGTGACCCATTGCGAGGCCCTGCGAGCAAGCTTGTCTGAACGTGCGGAGATCATACGCCAGATAGGAATGTGACTCTCAACCTCGCCGCGTTGATAGTGGCGCAAGGTTGCTTCCAGGGCCGCCAATGTCATTTTGTCGATGCGCATAGCTCGCAGCAGCGGGTGTTTGGCAATACGGGCAAGGATGTCGGCCTTGCCGACGAGGATACCTGCCTGTGGCCCGCCCAGCAGCTTATCCCCGGAGAAACAGACGATATCAGCACCCGCCGCGATACTCTCCTGCGGCATCGGCTCGTGTGCCATACCATAGCGTTCGCTGTTGAGCAGGCAGCCACTACCAAGATCATCCATCACGACAAGCTTATGCTGCTGTGCCAGTTCGGCTAACGCGCTGATGGGAGTAGACTCGGTAAAGCCAGTAATCAAGAAATTGCTGGGGTGAACGCTGAGCAATAGCGCGGTGCGTTCGCTCAATGCGGCCTGATAGTCGGCGATGCGCGTGCGATTCGTCGTGCCAACCTCAACCAGTTGGCAACCGCTTTGCCGCATTACATCAGGTACGCGGAAGCCTCCACCGATCTCGACCAGTTGTCCACGCGAAATAATGACTTCGCGTCCCATCGCCACCGTACTCAAAGCGAGCAGAACCGCCGCGGCATTGTTGTTGGTTACTAGCGCGGCCTCGGCTCCCGTCAATTCTCGTAGCAGCTCGGTCACATGTGTATGGCGCGAACCTCGCTCACCCTCCACCAATGCATATTCCAGGTTGGAGTAGCCGCTCGCGACCCGTTGCACCGCCTGCAAAGCCTCCGCGGAAAGTGGAGCGCGTCCCAGATTGGTATTAATAATGACGCCAGTGGCATTGATAACGGGGCGTAAATGTGGCAATTGTTCCTGTTGCAATCTCTGTTCCGCCATTGCCAAAATGTCTGTGGCCGGTGGACAAGCAGCACCCTGGCGAATATCCTTACGCACCTGGGCGATTATGCCGCGCAATGTATGCACCGTCATTGCATGAGAGTACCGCTCAATAAGCTGCTGACCAACGCTAGCATGCAGCAACTCATCAATGGAGGGCAGGAGGCGTAGCTGATTCTGATCAATGGTCATAACCTTCTATCTCCTCGCTTGCGCTTCCCTCGCTATTAATGCAGCGCATAATACATGGTAATCGCTAAACTATTGGCAACTTTGCTCATGATGGCTCGTAGATCGGCATCGTTGAGTTTGCAGATGGCATATTGATCGGCAAGGAGAGAACGCAGGACGGGATACATCAACTCGGTTTTTACCAGACTATCGGTATCCAGCAAAGGATAATCGCGTTTCAAAAGGAGGTGGTGATAAGGCCGGAGTTTACCCCGGTATGAGGTCAAAGCAACCACATTAACCGCCCCGGCGTGACGGCAAAAAGGATCGCCCGACACAACAAGTGCAGGATGCCAATCAAGGATGCGCTTCTCTTCAATGCCTGGCGGCAATGATGGATAGCCGAAATTCACCCAATACACCATGCCGAATTGCACAGACGTTTGGTATGTCAGCGCATCCGGTACAAGTTCTGGTGGATGAGGCATTGCTTAACTACATATCTACTACTACGAACGCGCAAAAGCTGCTACGGAAGCATACGAAGAAACTTCACTGGACTCATGCTGTGAATGGAAACAGGCACTGGTGAGTGACCAGGAGCGTGAAACAAGGCTTAACCGCTCTTCCCGTTCATCCTGACTCTCTTCCTGAAGGGCAACCGCGATGATTTCCATCTCACGCTGGTACTGTTCCATTAGTAAGGAAGAGCGCCCAAAGTCACAATTTGTCACCATAAAGAATACCTCTTTAATTCCAATGTCCTAATCGTCGTACATCAATTGTGGAAAACCGCAAAGCAAAAAGGTACGGGGTATGTTTTTCTCTCTAACGTTGGAGATTATACCAGCATTTTGCCCAAGACGCAATGGTTTTTGGTATCAGTTTATAGCTGTGCTTATTCTTGCCCGCTATTACCTTTTCCTTATTGTACTACTTCCTGACAAGTGCAACTCTTTTGAATATTACCAGGGCGACCGCAAGGGATCGCCCCTACTATACACGCAGAACGGGCGCGACAAGTACCGTAGTATAGTAGGGGCGATCCCTTGCGGTCGCCCTGGTGGGGAAACTGAGCCGCTTGTTATCCCTTCCCTTGACGCCAATTGCGCATCCTTGCGGTCGTCACCATCGCCTCATCAGCAATCATTCACGAGCCCTGGCAACACTTCCAAAAAATACTTGACATCGCACAAAGCGTCGGCTATAATAGGCACGTCGATCACTCAGGAGATACGCAATAGGCTCCTTGTGACGAAAGTAGCAGGTTTTTGAGTCCTATCGTCGGTCATCTTCGTTTCACGCGATTGGCTGATTACAGGCAAGCGCGATGGACGGTTAAATAGTCGGCGAGTGCTACTCATCTTGGGCAGTTACCAAAGTGGCCAACTGGGGCTGACTGTAAATCAGCTGTCTTCGACTTCGGGAGTTCGAATCTCTCACTGCCCACCTAAAAGCCTGCCCGTGTGGCGCAGAGGTAGCGCACAGTCTTGGTAAGACTGGGGTCATGGGTTCAATTCCCATCACGGGCTCCCGCGGTTTCTGAATGATGTTTTGCCTCACGGCAACGCGTCTTCATGAGTTCCGCGCAGGACGTACAAGAGCTTTTGCTGCCGTCTTCTGAAAAGATCGTCCCTTCCCAAAATTGCACTCTTTAAATGTACTCTTCATTCAAATGCAAAAGTACTAGATGAGGAAGCGTAAGCTGGGAAGTTCTACTAAAATTGGCGATCATAGTTATCAGGGGACGGCTGCTGCATGTCTATACACATTGATTGCTATCTGATCGCAGAGAGCATTGCAGGAGGAGCCACAATAGGAAATGGCTAAGAAGAAGTTTGAGCGAACCAAGCCGCATGTGAACGTGGGGACGATCGGCCATATCGACCATGGCAAGACGACCTTGACGGCGGCGATCACCAAAGTATTGGCCTCGGCCAAATTGGCCC
>JBPCJY010000249.1:0-33090 GCA_051004815.1 Ktedonobacteraceae bacterium | reverse complement strand
TCAAAAAAAAAGAGAACGAGACGGCAAGAGAAGGTCCAACCCTCCTGCCAGGCTTCGCGGCGCTAAGCAGAACGGGCGCCGACGGGCGGTGGAAAAACCTACCTGTGTAAGCCCTTGTGGTCGCCCTGGAATCATTCACAAGCCCTGTTCTGTCTGCCAGTCTAACTTTTTGGAATTTCTAACGTACATGTCTATGATAGAGAAATAACTTGCGCAATAATATATTATGAATATCATCTCAGTTAGCCAGTAAAGCCGATAAAGCGGGTTTACTTTCAATACGAAGACAATTATGATATAGTGAATAAGCATGGATAATGAGCGCAAATAACACGTTTATGTGAGGTAAATATATGCCATTGAAACTTACTGCTGCCGATAAAACTGATGTGGGGAAACAACGCGAGCAAAACGAAGATTCTGTCTATAAACGCATCGAAACTTCAAGTGATGGTGATCGTGGGCTTTTTATTGTCGCCGACGGCATGGGCGGCTACCAGGCGGGAGAAGTCGCCAGTCGGATTGCTGTAGAAACAATCAGCAAAGCGATCAATGATGTTCACTTCTTTCAGCCGATCCAGGATCAGACAACCATTAAATTGGCTCTTCCCCCAACTCCCGTAGACCCGGATGCTACGGTGACAATAACTCCAGTCAATCCCATGGAGCAGAACGAGAAGCTACAGCAGACGGTCAAGTTGCCGGAAACTCCCGTCGCGAAAAGAATAGAAGATCAATTTACGCACGCTATTCAGGAAGCCAATACGGCTATAGTCAAGTACGGTGAACGCAAAACAGCTGCGCGTGGCTTGGGCTGTACGGTCACTGCCGTCCTTATCCAGGATAATCAAGCGTATGTCGCCAATGTGGGGGATAGCCGGACGTATCTCCTGCGTAAGGGCAAGCTCAAGCCGATCACCAAAGATCACTCATTGGTGGCACGCCTGGTAGAGGCGAACCAGATTGAGCCGGAGGATGTCTACTCGCATCCACAACGCAACTTGATTTACCGCTCGCTCGGTGCCGGACATAAGACGGTCGAGGTGGATGTCTTCCATCAAATATTGGATCCCGATGATACACTGCTCCTCTGCTCCGACGGCCTGTGGGAGATGGTACGCGGCGAAGATCTACTGAAAGAACTCACTGAGAAAACGAGTCCCCAGAAAATATGTGACACATTGATTGACATGGCGAACGCCAACGGCGGTGAGGATAATATCACGGCAGTTGTGATTCATGTCAGTGCGATGTAAGAAGAACTTTTGGAGAAAACAGGCGTATGGCTCTCCCTATAGGTACGATTCTCGATGGAAAATTCAAGATTGTGCAGGTGCTCGGTGAAGGCGGTATGGGTACCGTTTATAAAGTTGAATTGGTGGGAAGGCCCGGCTACTTTCGCGCTATCAAAGAACTATTGATTAACCCCACTACCAGTGTGGAGGAGCGCAGATCCGCGATTGAGCGTTTTGACAAAGAGATTGACCTGCTTTTTAACTTGAAGCATCCGCGTATACCTTCCTTTATGCTCAGTTTTCAGGAGCACGGGAATTACTACTTTGTGATGGAGTTTGTACCTGGCCAAAGCCTGGATAGGCTACTGGAAAAGTGCAATGCCCCGCTGAATGAAGACGATGTGATTAAGTGGATGATGCAGGTGTGTGAGGCACTGGCGTATATCCATTCGTTCAATCCACCCATTATCTTGCGCGACCTCAAGCCGGGCAATATCATGGTCACTGATACTGGTGATGTCCAGCTCATTGACTTTGGGATCGCACGCCGCTTCGACCCGAATAAACGCACCAACACGGAGAATCTTGGGACAATCTCGTATGCCTCGCCGGAACACTTAGGCTCCCTGGCATCACCGGGACAGCGGCGCAATCCACAAAATCCAGCTAAACTGGTGCAAACCGATGCCCGCTCAGACATCTACTCGTTGGGCGCGACGATGTACCATTTGCTGACCAATTATGAGCCTGATCCTATTCAGACGCCCGCTACGGGCAGTATTCTCGCGAAAAACCCCCGCTTGCGTACTGTGCGTATTGGGAACACGTCTGTTTGTCCGGTAGAGCAGGTGATTATTAAGGCGATGCAGCAAAATCCGGCGCAGCGCTTTCAAAATGCCGAGGCGATGCGCACCGCTTTACAGCACTGCTTGCCGAATAGTGCCGTACCCACGACCATCCAGATTCCGGCTATGTCATCGCCTAATGCCACCATACTGGTCCCAGCTAGTGGTATTATCTGTCCACGCTGCGGCTTTCAAAATCGCCCCGGTGCGAAGTTTTGTAAGCGGGATGGGCAACCTCTGGTGCAGGGGGCAACGTCCGTACCGCCGCAAGCAAGGATACCTACAGCCTCGCGGGTACCTATCCGTGCCCGTCCCATTGCCCGCCCTATTGTCTCGCAACCTATCCGCGCCCGACCCATCACGGCAACGAAACCAGCCAGTGATCCAACAGCGGCTGCCAAAGCTGCCAAAGCTGGACAACAACAGTTTGGTACTAAAAACTATGTGGAAGCCATTCGCCAGTTCAAGTTGGCCCTGTCATTGGCTGCACCTTCGTATGAAGTGTTATACAATCTGGGCAGAGCATATCGCCAATACAGCCTGTCCGCCAAAGATAAGGATAAGAAGCTCTTTACCGATAACATGAAACTGGCTGCTGAACAATTTCAAGCTGCCGCACGCGTCAAGTCGAATGCGCTGGACGCGCTTTTCCAGTTGGGCATGTGTTACCGCGACATGGCTCTTTATCCCCAGGCAACGGATACCTTCGTAAAAGCTTTGCAGATCAACCCGGATGATTCCGCGATCTACTATCAACTTGGCATGGTTGCCATGGAGCAAGGGTACAACCAGAACGCGGAAAAGCAATTCCTCGAAGGACTCAAGCTCGCGCCGGAACACGCGTTGATCTTGACCGCGCTTGGACACCTCTATCTTCAAATGGACCGGCCTCAAAAGGCCATTGAACGCTTGCTCCAGGCAATTAAGTACCAGGAAGATTTTCCTGAAAGCTGGTACGAATTAGGTCGGGCGCGGATGAAAACACGCGAGTGGCGGCTCGCACTGGATGCTCTTGAGAAAGCAAATGCATTGCAGCCAGATATATCGAGTGTGTACAGTGCCATGGCCTTCTGCTACCAGCGCCTCAATAAAAAACAGGAAAGTCGCCAGAAAGTAGGTATGGCACTACAGCTAGACCCAAATAATAACGAAGCAAAACTACTACAAAAACTACTGAGATAGCTAAAGGAGGGGCAGGATTATGATCTGTCCATCGTGTAATACACCAAATCGTGACGATGCCAAGTTCTGTAAGAAGTGTCGCTTTGACTTTCATTCCCCTGCGGAAGTGGCGAAGGTTCCCGAAGCGGCCATGGTGAATCACCTATCCGCACCTGCGCAAGAAGGTGTAAACGAGGTTGAAGATATCAGCCAGGCACCCACGCAGATCATTTCGCCGCAGCAGATGATTGCCTTTCATGCCAACCTTTGGCAAAAAGACGTGGAGCAGGAGCACCAGGGGTCGCCATCCGCTGCGGGAGGAGATCAACCAGAAAAGCATAGTGCGGAACTACCAGCACAGGTGCCTGCACCTGCTCATGAGCCTATGCCCATGCCACCGGTACAAGATGAAGCATCACCGCCGGTGACGAATCAGTCGGCGGAACAAAGTGAACAGATGCCGCCCTCTAACGTGTATGACGCACATGATGTGGTACCGATACCACCGCCGCCACCCAGCGCGTCTGACGGAGAGGCGGTACTACCACCTCCCCCCCCCGCCGAGGAGAACAATCCTTATCTGATGGAGACGGTCTACCCGCCTCTGGCGGAGACGGTGTATGCATCGGCGGAAACTCCTGCCGACGCGGAGAAAGGTGAAAGCTTTCAGGATCAGAGAAAAGATATGTTGGATAAAACAGTACCAGCTAATGCCGCCGACGGCGAAAATATGCATAACGCAGCGCAGGACGAGGCTGAGGGTGCAACCATCCTCCCCACGACTCCATCAAATGCCACACCCGCCAGCGGCGATTTCCCTACACTAGCCGTTGGCACGACGGTCATTGGTCGCTATGAGGTCATCCAGGTCGTCAGTGACGATGCCACGTCACATCTCTATGACGTCATAGACCATCAGGGCTATCAACGCTGCTGGAACTGCGCCTCTGAACAGAACAGCGAAGGCGATGAGTTCTGCAACGAATGCGGAGCCGAGCTACTCAATGCCCCCTATACCATGCACGAGTATCCCGCGACTGCTAATGGGCAGGATGCCAATGTGCTGCACGGCAACATTGTCAACACCTTTGTGGATGCGGGCCAAACCTATGTGATCGTGCAGGCACAAGCTGTCGAAGACGTTTTCCCCAATGGGGTTCATCTTCTCGCGGCTTGCGATTCGGACGCTGGCAATGTACGGCGCAGTGAACCGAACGAAGATAGCACCCTGCTGCTGCTGCTGCAACGCGTCCATGAATCGCAATCTATGCCAGCCGGCGTGTTTATAGTGGCCGATGGGATGGGCGGTCACGATAATGGGCAAGGGGCCAGTCGCCTGGCGATCAGCACTATCGCGGAACGCATGGTGCGCGAACTCCTGTTGGCTCCGCTCGTAGCGGAACAGAAGGGAGAGCCGGTTCAGCCATTGGACGAAGATGCCCTGGTTTCGCTGCTGCAAGGCTCCGTGGAAGATGCCAACGCCGCCATCTGCAAAGTGAACCAACATGATAAAACCGATATGGGGTCAACCATCACCGGCTTCATGGTCTATAAAGATTATGCCTACATCTTGAACGTTGGAGACAGTCGCACGTATATGATACGAGGCGGACAAATTTATCAACTGACCACCGACCATTCCCTGGTCGGCCAGCTTGTCGCGGGCGGCTTAATCCAGCCCGACGATGTCTATACCCATCCGCAGAGAAGCCAAATTTTTCGCAGTCTCGGCGATAAGCTAAATGTGCAGATCGACATTTTCAAGCAGCAGGTCCATCCTGGCGATATTCTGCTGAGTTGCTGTGACGGATTGTGGGAGATGGTGCGCAATCCAGAACTGGAAGGCATTTTGACGAAAGCCCCTGATCCACAAGCCGCTTGTGCTCAGCTTATTGAGGCGGCTAATGCCAACGGTGGTGAGGATAATATCAGCGCGATCGTGGTGTTTGTGCATTAGAACCCATTTTGCGTTTCTACAAGAAGGGGGCTTTTGCGCGTGAATATGAATAATGATATACTACATCCAGCCAAGTGTGAAAGGAGTTACTTATTATGCCCGGTGAAGTAACATTGGCCCATGAAACCGGTAAGGATTTTATGCCGGTCACTGGTGGGAGCCAGGTGGCATATGTATTAATAGAAGCGAAACCCACGGAACTGATGGCACAGGTGCGTATGCCGCTCAATTTTGCCCTGGTGCTTGACCATTCCGGCTCTATGAAGGGTCCCAAGCTAAGAAATGTCAAAGAAGCGGTAAAGAAGGTGATAGATCGCTTGGAGCCAAGCGACTATATCTCCGTCGTCATTTTCGATGACACCTGCCAGGTCATTATCCCCTCCATGCCAGCGCGTGACCCCGTAGGTATGAAAGCCGCCATTGATCGCATTCGTGATGCTGGCGGTACGACTATGTCGCTGGGAATGATCCAGGGCCTCAATGAATTGCGCCGCTGGAATATTCCCAACGCCATCAACCGCATGATCCTGCTGACAGATGGCGTCACCTATGGCGACTCTGATCGCTGCCGCCAGTTAGCACGCGATGCTCGGGCCGCTGGCATCTCCATCTATCCACTAGGCATTGGCCAGGACTGGGATGAAGGTCTGCTGGATACCATTGGTGAAATGAGTGGTGGCTTGCCAGCAGAGTTTATTCGCAACCCGGATGATGCCATGGCCGTCTTTGAGCAACAGTTACAACGAGCTGTAGCGGTGGCTGTGCGCAATACCATGCTAACCTTGCGTCTACCCGTCGGTGTCACACCGAAAAAGGCGGTAAAAGTGCTGCCCATTATCAGCGATTTTGGCCAATCCGTGCTTTCAGATCGGCAAGTCGTCATCCAACTCGGTGATCTGGAGAAAGATAATGCGCAATCGGTGCTGGTGGAATTAATGATCGATCCCCGCCCTGCCGGCTTGTTCCGTATCGCGCAGACCGAACTTAGCTACGATGTGCCGATTGCTAATCTGATCGGTGAGATCGTGCATGACGACATTAGAGTGACCTTCACCACCGATGCCAACGAAGCGGCCCAGGTGAATCCAACCGTGATGAATTTTGCCGAAAAGGCCAATGCCCATCGTTTAGTTACCAAAGTCCTGGATGAATATAAGCGCACTGGTAAAGCGACCACGAAACTGGCCCCAAATGTCACCCGCGTGCTCGACCAGGAAACGCAGAATGCTCTTGAGCAGATCAACCAGGGCCAGCAGATTTCACCAGATCAGGTCAAATCTATCGGTAATAAGACACGCAAACTAACCCAGCGTCTGGACGATTTAATACCTTGATCTATGACATACATGTGGTGTTCTAAGTATGAGCACCACATAATTCAACTAACGCACAACTCAATCGTATATACGTTAAGGAGGACAGAGTATCATGACAGTATATTGTTCCTTACATCACGCGAACCCTGATGGCTCGGCTTTTTGTGATGAGTGCGGCGAGCCATTACCCAGCACGGCACCAGAAGCTTCGGCTGCTGCACCTGTTTCCACTTCACCCGCCGAAGCGGGGACGCAAACCTGCCCATCCTGTGGAACGCAAAATCCGGTGGGAGAAGCGTTTTGCTCAAATTGTGGCGTGAATATGCAAGGTGCATCTGCTCCTGCCGCCGTCGATGCTAATCCCGCGTCACCTATGCCGCCTACACCAGCACCCGCTCCCGACCTGGACTCAACCCCGGCTGCTGCACCCGTTATGTCATCGGCTCCTACGGCTCTCGCGGCGCGTTTGATCGTCGAAGCCGACAACCAGGAGTTTGATCTAAGCGGTAAAGATACAATCGTTATTGGCCGTGAGGATGCCGTGAGCAATATCTTCCCCGATGTGGACTTGACGCCACATGGCGGTGAAGAGGGCGGTGTCTCACGCTTGCACGCACGCATTTTTGTTGAGAACGGTCAGTATATGTTGGAAGACGAAAATAGCACGAACTTTACGTTCCTCAACCGTCAGCGGCTGGCCGGCAAGGCTCCCATGCCTTTGCACGATAACGACGAAGTGAAACTTGGACGAGTGCTGTTGCGTTTTAAAACGCCGTAGCTAGTACCATCGTCTCTACTCCGCATTTGACAGCCTGTACCTCTAACCGTTATAATCTACAGGATATCTCAAGTGGAGGAAAGAGAAGGAACATATGAAACGAACATGGCAACCCAAGCGCATTCCGCGCTTACGCGAACACGGTTTTATGAAACGCATGTCAACCCGCAACGGTCGACGTGTTTTGAAAGCTCGCCGCGCCAAAGGGCGTTGGAAGCTAACGGTCTAGCGCGGTTGTGGCACTTAATCGTGCGTTACGCCTGCGCAAGAACAGTGATTTTCAGCGGGTAAGGCAGCAGGGACGTAGCATAACGTCTCGGCTGCTTATACTTGCATGGGTACCAAATGCAGATTCGCGCTTGCGCGTCGGATTTGTGGTCAGTAAACGCATCTCAAAGCTGGCTGTTGAACGTAATTATATTAAACGGCTACTCGGTGAAGCGGTACGGCACACGTTACCAGCTCTTCCCGTTGGATGGGATATTGTTCTCAGCGCGAGAAATCAGGTAATTACTGCTGACTTGCATGTACTTGAACAGGATATTGTGACATTATTGCATCGAGCGCGACTACTTGACCCCGCGCAAGTATAAGCTGGTGTTGAGTTGTTGAGAATACACAAAGGTCGTCGGCAGTGAAATATATTGCACTTTTTTTAATACGTTTATACCAGCGCACGCTGTCGGTAGTCCTGCCCTCATCGTGTCGATTCATGCCCTCGTGTTCACAATATGGGTACGAGGCGATACAACGTTTTGGCTTTTTCCGTGGCGGCTGGTTGACAGCTAAACGCATTGGACGCTGTCACCCCTTTTATCACGGCAATTTCTACGACCCAGTTCCAGAACAACTGGTGACTAGATCGAGGAAGGCAGGAGAGACTCGTGGGTGAGATAGGCTATCTTTTTAACCTCATTTTTACATACCCCATTTTTAATGCTCTGATGCTCTTATATCGCCTCATCGGCGATTTTGGCGTGTCAATTATCGTGCTAACACTCGTAGTAAAGCTGCTCCTTTTCCCGTTGACGTTGCAGCAACTCAAGTCAATGAAGGCCACGCAGGCCTTACAACCGCAAATGGCGGAAATCAAGAAGCGTTATCCGAAAGACCAGAAGGCGCAGGCCGAGGCCACCCAGGCTCTCTACAAAGAGTATGGCATGAACCCCTTGTTTGGTAATTGCCTCCCTCTCTTGATTCAGATGCCCGTCCTTTTTGGCTTGTTCTATGCTCTCAGTGCTGTCTTGCGATCGGCGAAGACCGTCGGCGATATCAACAAGCTTCTCTATCCGTTTATACCAGCTTTTCACCATTTCCCTAATATCGACCTGAACTGGTTCACCTTTCTCAGCCCAGCCTGGCACTTCTCGCTTGGCCTACCTGACCCGACCCATATTCTGCCCATTCTGGCCGCTATAGCCACCTTTATACAGTTACGTATGTCGCAACCCAAAACGGCTAAAACGGCGGGGCCAGCCGACGCTATGTCGCAGCAGATGAAAATAATGCAGTTGATTTCTCCTGCCATGGTGCTGTTCTTTGGTTGGAGCTATGCCGCTGGGTTGGCACTCTACTGGACGGTCTCATCCGTTTTCGCCATGTTCCAGCAGTACTTCGTGACTGGTTGGGGCTCGCTCATGATTGCACCAAATTTGATCAGCAACAAGAGCAATACGGAGAGCAACGAGAAGAGCAATGGCAAGGCCAGCTATACCGGAGACCAGTCGAAAGAAACCAAACTCTTAGCGCGCTCCAAAGACTCAGGTACAGACACCATTGTCGAAAGCGGCCCTATTGGCAGTCAACTGCGCACGAGCACCTATCCAAGTGGTTCCTCAGCGAACCGCCGCCGCAGCGCGTCTGCCCGCCGCCGCAGCAGCAATAACATTCCCAAGCGCAACCCATCCGGTAGTTGACCAGTGTGTAGTGGGCGGATTGATCGCCAACCTTCAATTGATGGATGGCACAACCATTCGTAGGGACAGGGGGGCTGGGATGAGGTGGACGCGGGGGTCTTGTGCCTGTCCTGGGCGGGGCTTCGTCTCTGTCTCTACAGCTATTCTCGCGAGGGCGGCCCTGGAAACGGCATAGGTAAGCAATCTCAAATACCAACTCAATGGTAGAAGAAAACTTGGTTGAGAGTAAATAAAGGGAGGCAAGCAAAAAGTGGAAAGCATAGAGGCTAGTGGCAAAAGTGTTGATGAGGCTGTGCTACAAGCTCTGTCACGTTTGGGGAAACGTCGTGACGAAGTAGAGATCACTGTGTTACAAACACCAAGTCGTGGTGCTTTCGGTCTAGGTAGCAAGGATGCCCGTGTTCGAGTGTCGGTACGCTCACAAAGTAAAAGTATCAGTGCGGTGATTACGCCTGAGATGGCAGATGCCATCCTTGGCCCCGAAGAGGAAGTTCTTCCAGAGGAGGAACTCTACGCCGATGATGAAGAGGAAGGCGATTTCGAGGACGAGGACGAAGAATTTGTTGATGAAGACGAAGACGAGGGCGCAGAGGATATAGAGTTTGATGAAGGCGAGATGGAAGAAGAGGTACCATCTCCCATTCTCTCCGCCGCGGCTCTTGCTCCTGACCTGGCTGCCGCTGATTTTAGCCTGGGTGACATCAGTGCCGTCAATGGCGAGATGCAAGAGGTTGAGGTTCCCACTCGCGAAGATGTTGAGATTACCATCGATGTCTTGCAGCATATTTTACGTTATATGAATATTCATGCCACTGTCCAGGTGCGCTCCAATAGTCCGCTGACCCTGAACATCCAGGGTATTCATGAAAATCTAGGGCTACTAATTGGCCGTCGTGGTGAGACGCTGGCCGCCCTACAATTGCTCGTCAGCCTGATCGTTGGACACCGTACCAAGCATCGCATGAGAATTATCATCGACGCCGAGAATTACCGTGAACGACGCGAAGAGAATTTGCGTTCACTTGCCCAGCGCGTGGCGCAGCAGGTGCGCAACTATCGCCGCTCTATCGCCCTGGAAGCGATGCCGCCCCACGAACGGCGTATTGTCCATATCGCCCTTGCTGAAAGCAAAGACATCAGTACCGAGAGTATTGGTGAAGGTGATGCCCGGCGCGTGGTTATCTCTCTCAAGCGTGCCGTTCGTTAGGAATAGTGCTCTTTGCGCAATGTGTACTACCCACTTGCTACTGGCAGTGTCCCTGAATTTTTGACCATCGGCCATGTCACCCGCGACGTACATCCCGATGGTTCATTTACACTCGGAGGCACTGTAACATTTGCCGCCGTCACCGCCTATCGTTTAGGATTAGCGGCGGCTATCGTTACCTCTGCTGATGCGGCACTGATTACCGCACTTCCCTCTCATCTACCCAATATCGGCCTGGTTGTCCGCCCCTCGGTAGCTACTACCACCTTTGCCAATCAGTATAGTGAGGGCTTTCGCACACAATATCTCCGCGCACGCTCAGAGGCGCAACATATTGAAGATGTGCCATCCTCCTGGCGTGATGCGCCCATCGTATTGCTCGGTCCACTCGCGCAGGAACTCTCCCAGGACTTCGTAACGCTGTTTGCGCGTCGTCCTCCAGGCATGCTCGTTGCCGCCACACCGCAGGGCTGGCTACGTCGTTGGGATAGCGATGGGCGCGTCTGGCCAACGCCCTGGCTCGAAGCGGAACAGATACTGCCCCACCTCGATGTGCTCATCCTCAGCCATGACGATCTGCTCCCTTTCGCGGACGGCAATCGGCACGCTGCTGACGCCATCCTCGCCCGGTGGAGCTTACAAGTACCGCTCCTGGTGGCTACCGACGGTCGCCACGGCGCGACGCTCTTCCAGCAAGGTAAAGCCGAGCGTTTCGCCTCCTATTCCACGCGAGAGGTAGATCCCACAGGTGCTGGCGATGTCTTCGCGGCGGCGTTTCTTTACCACCTCCATCGCCACGGCGATCCCCGTGCCGCCATCAATTTCGCAAACTGTGTCGCCTCCTTCTCCGTAGAGCAAGAGGGCATCAAAGGCATTCCAACCGTAGAGATGGTGGAGGAGCGACTAAAGTAGCTTCCAGGGTACTCGCAAGGGCTTGCCCTGTCATTCTGAGCACAGCGAAGAATCTCTCGTGCATGCAGATTCTTCGCTGTGCTCAGAATGACAGGGTCTGGAACTGGGCGGTGCCAAAAACCTACCCGTGCGGGTACTCTGAGCCGGGGGGTGCGGCAAGGTGAAGGCTACTTTGAAACTTTCCACGTACCCCCGGCACCAGCTTGTGGGTCGCATTGCCCATTTGATCCCACACTGCAATAGTTTCCCGACAGACTGCCATCGGACTGCATAGTACCATCAAAGAAGAGTGGGGCTTTGCCATGGAAGCTTGCCACTGTGAAACGGAGATGTTTAGCGGTATCAATGGTGCCGATAAAGGGACCGCTTCCCGTGAGCGTGGAACCAACAGTGAATTGACCGTTGATCTTTCCCTGCGTCTGCTGCATAGCGAGACCCATACTGGTAGTAATATGGCTTGTTGTATTATCAATACTACCATTATATGTCCCGGCCACATTTGGATACACACCGGTTGCCTGGCTTCCCAGAGGAGTTGAGCCAAGATGGGGCAAGATAAACCAATACCAGACGAGGCCACTGCCTATGAGCATAAGGAGTGCTAATAGCAGTAAAACAACCAACCATGGTCGTGGTCTCCTTGCTGGTGGCACATAGGAAAATGGCTCGTGCTGCGCTACAGGAGGTGGGAAGGATGCAACCTCTTCTCCTTGAGCCACTTGTGCTAATGGAGTAGGAGCATGTACTGCGGCGGATGTGACCGTATCCATCATGAGCGGCGAAGGTTTTAACTCCTGAGGCGTTATCGACTGTTGTTGCGGCGAGTAGTATTGTGCTTCTGCTGCTACAAGAGTCGAGTTTTGGGGCAGTGCTGTGAAAGCCTGCGTTGGCTCTGTGTAGAAAGATGCGTCAATCTGGCTGGCATGCTCTAAAGCTTCGGCGAAGTCTTGTATACAGGGGTAACGCTCGTGGTAATCCTTGGCAAGTGCTTTCATCAGCACCTGCTCTATGGCTGTGCCAATATCTGGTCGCTTCTCGTGTAGCGATGGAACGGGTGCCATCGTATGTTGAATAGCCACCTCGGTACCTGACCCATGAAAGGGTAGTTCCCCTGCTAGCCATTCATAGATGACGACAGCCAGGGCATACTGGTCACTGGCCGGGCGCGACGTACCCTGGAATTGTTCGGGTGCCATATACGAAATCGTGCCAACCACCTCTTCTTGCATGGCATTCTGATAGCCCGTATTTTGCGCAACTTGCGCCGTGCCGAAGTCACTCAGCAACACTTCCTCGTTGCGACCCAGCAACATGTTTTCGGGCTTAATATCGCGATGGACAAAATGTTGGTCGTGCGCGTATTGCAAAGCTTCTGCCACCTGCTTTACATAAGGCAGGATAGTATCGAGGGCAAGCCGCTCTCCTTTAGGGTGTCGCCGCCGTAGCGAGCCATTGGGCGCGTAATCCATAACCATGAAAGGGATATCATGCGCTACATCGAAATCAAAGACACGCACAATATGCGGATGCACAAGGCTGGCGACAATGCGCCCCTCTTCTTGAAAACGGTCGATATCCTCGCTACTACCCAGGCGAGCATGCAAAACTTTAATCGCCGCCGGTGTGTTGAGACGCAAATGCTCTCCCAGATACACTTCGGCATAACCTCCATGTCCCAGCGATTGGATCAGACGATAATTTCCTAATTGTTGTCCTACAAGTTCAAGCATAATAGTACTGTACCTTTTTGTAAAAAGCTTTGGAGATAGAAAATAACATAGTTCTGTTTAAAAAAATAGGTAACCCCATACAGATAAAACGAATGACTAAGTTGATAAGATGCAAGGACAGAGGAAGTACCATATGGTTATAGACCTTAATAGACTACTTTTTATTTGAATTATATGGCATAATATAACAGTAACCTTAAGAACATACGTTCTGACGTGAATTTTATTGGTAAGAATATATGAATAACAGAAACGGATTGAAAGAACATGAGTGATAATTCGGCCATTGAGTGGACAAATGCCACTTGGAATCCCGTTACTGGGTGTACACGGGTCAGCCCTGGCTGTGATCATTGTTATGCACTTACATTCGCAGAACGTTTTCGTGGTGTTCCAAACCACCCTTACGAGCAAGGCTTCGATCTCAAGCTCTGGCCTGAACGACTAGAACTACCGCAGAAATGGAAGAAACCACGCCGTATCTTCGTAAATTCAATGAGCGATTTGTTTCACCAGGATGTGCCAGACGATTTTATTCTTGACGTGTTCAATTCTATGATTCGCGCACCTCAGCATATTTATCAGGTTCTTACAAAACGCCCCTCTCGTTTGGTAAATACAGGACTAACAGAGAAAATAACGCAACACATCTATCGCCTCACTGGAACCACCACATGGCCTTCTCACATCTGGTTGGGCGTATCCGTTGAAACAATGCGTTACGCATGGCGGGTAGATGCGCTTCGTAAAGTTCCTTCTGCCATTCGCTTTATCAGTGCCGAACCATTACTAGGTCCTCTTGATACACTACGCCTTGATAGCATCCATTGGCTTATTACGGGGGGAGAAAGCGGACCTGGATGCCGACCGTGTGATCCATCGTGGGTAAGAACATTGCGAGACCGTTGTCAGCATGAAGATGTAGCATTTTTCCATAAACAATGGGGCGGACGAACGCCTAAAGCGGGTGGACGTTTACTAGATGGACGCACATGGGATGAGTTTCCTGCTCCATCTCAATCGGCTTTGTTAGCCGCTATATAACTGCTATGCTTATGCACCTGGAAGCAGAATACAGCCATCGTTGAGATTCTTCGTTTTACGAGACGTAGGACTAACGAGCTTTTTACTATCTATTAGTCGTTGTACCGCTTGTTTGTATTCTGGCTCCAGGTATTGCATAAAGTGCTTGTCTACCACATGAAACCAGATTGACTCTCTCGTTTCTCCTGGATGACTTGTAACAGCATCTATAATCGCGCTATCTAGCCCATCAATAGAACGCATTTCACGCCAGTCGGTGTCTTCCCATAGTCCTGCGCTAAAATCTGCTTCGTGCATTCTCGCAAAATAAGCTTTAGTCATAAAATCGTTTAGAAGAACCAGGGCATCTCTGTGGCGTGAGGCAAAAACTATAAAGTATTTTATGCGCCTGTTTGAACGCTCTCGAACAGGACAGGAGCGAGTAAAAGGTAAATATTGGGCTAGCTTTGCTTGATAAGCTTCTATGAGTTGAACTTCTCGTTTTTCAGCGTCAATATTTTGCCATAAGATATCTTTCCAGTACTCACCGCCAAAGACATTGGTTAATTTTTGATGGAACTCCCGAATCATTTGCTCATCCTGACGCCCTGCCCTAACTGCTCTGGGTGTTGCCAGGCGATGCATACCGGGCATATTCATGGTAAGTAGTATCTCAGTGCTAAATTTGGGGTTGCGGCTAAGAAATGGCTTGAGTAAAGCATAATCGCAGCCAGTAGGACCAAAGGGGTCAAGATAAAGAAAAACGCTTTGGCTATCGATCTGCGTAGGTAACTTTTGAAGTACCTGCGTAGTATCTCCTCGCATAGTTTTTGCTGTTCCCGACCATCCAGCTTGTTGGATAACCTGGGTGAGCTTATTGTGGTATTTCGCCTCTTTATTAATGAAGATGGCCTCCCACTTTCCTTTTGCGTATCTATCGGCAGTCTGGCACATAAACATAGGAGAGCCGATCGTTCCATCATCAAATACGCCAGGGCCAGCATAGCCATCTATAAGTAAAATAGGCTGTCCCTTCTTCCGTATCTTGGCTATGTAGGGAGACATATAGTCCTTTCACTGGGAGGTTTTTTGGGGAAAGGCATCGGCGGAGGGGAATGTCATTCTGAGCGCAGCGAAGAATCTCCGTGCGGCCCGACGAGAGATTCTTCGCGGCGCTCAGAATGACAGGCGAAACCGGCGTGCTTCAAAAAACCTCCCAGTGAAAGGACATATAGTCCCGTAATATCTGGTCTTTGATAACAGACCAGGGACGTTTACCCGCAAAAAAATCATCAGTCTCACTCGTAGCCGTTTCCCTCACTTCAAAAAATAATTTGTGAAATGTACAAGAACTCTTTGCACATAGTTTGCATCTAAAATTCTTATCTCATCAAATATATATTTTACGCTATAGAGAGCTATATTTACAATGATTGTGGTGGTTTATAGTTGGTTGTGTGCTTTCTCATAACATGTCGCGATTATCGCTAGCTTGGTGTAACTCGTTGCTCAGGAGGAAAGTTGTGCGCATATCTCAATCTCATCGCAAATTTGTATCTATCGTCAAGGGCATAATGATGTTGGTACTGTTATTTGCAGGACTGAGGAGAGCCAAGAAGATGAAAGCCTATTCGGTAGATTTGCGAGCGGCGGATCAAGGCTCTCCACGTGAGGAGATCGTGAAGCTGTTAGGGGTGTCTCGAGCTGCGATCGCGAAAAAAGCTCGCTGCAAGGCGAGCTTTTTTCGTAGTGCGGGATGGGTAGAGCTGTTACGCTTTTTGACCCGCGATGTTCACGAGCCACGGCACGCCAAATTTGTCAGTAAGCATGCCAAACGTATCACCCCATGGGGCTTTCTCAAGTGGCATTGTGACGGTGCCGCCGCCCGAAAGCTTCTCGAAATAGCCTTGTAATTCTGCTTCGTTGTCACCACTCAGTGACATGCTATAGTTCGTTCCGGCTTTATACTCCATACGGTCCGGCGTGTCTGAAGCCATAAAGGTAATGCCGTTGTCGGCTTCTAGCATCGAGTGCATGACTTTGTTGTCTTCACTCGGATCTTGAGATGCGTGGTAGTCTTTGAAGGTACTCACAGTAAGTTTGCCACCAAAGACCGTTTTATAAAAGCCCATGGCTTCGCGAGCGTTATCTTTAAAGCTAAGGTATGGATTAAGTTGAGTTTGCATAGTTCCTCCTAATTCAGTATCTACGTTAGAGAGCTACTCCTCATTATACATTATCGCCACATTTTACCACCATTGTATCATTCCCATTCCCCATCGCATCAACTAAAACCAATCGGTACCCGGAATCCACGTATGGCCCAGCGGAAAAAGAATCGAGAGCACGGAACGCGCATCTTCGGGCAGATGGTAGGCATTGGCAAGGTGGGACAACTGGCGATAGCCGAAGATGCCTTGTACCAGGGCTTGTGGAGTCAAATCCAGACGAAAGGCGGTTGGTGCATCAGTATGTTCTGTAAGTTGAACATCGGCACCATCAATATGGAGCACACATATCTCTCTATCAACGCTCAGCATGATATCGCCGCTCCAGCGCGCCATTGAATGTTGCCATCTGACCTGGAGTTCTGGCAGCACAGCAGCCATCAGCGCGGGAAAGTTGATGAGGCGACCCATCCAACCAGTAAACCGATGATGGTACGCCATGCTGCGCACTCCCCACTCCTCCGGGGGAGTGTGCCATTGAGAGGTATCGGGAACTTCAAGGGCATCGATCATCCACTGCGTCATTGGCGCATTGAGCGGCAGACGGTAGAACAGTGTTCGCGGTGCGTTGTCACCGTCCAGCAAGTGCGCATGATATTGGAGCAGCGCGAGCAGCGCATCCCAGTTATTGGCCGCGATTTCGCGTCCCGTGACAACTTCATCTCCCGCTCCACATAGAAGGTACCCCGCGACCTGTCCCCATGGGGAAAACGCAACGACAGGCGGTCTTTGTGTATGGCGCAAGCGATACGTTTGCAGTTCAAGTGAACGGTCGAAACTGCCACTATAGCCACCGTAGTGCTCATTGTAGAGGGCGAGCATGTCAGCTGCATCGTCCATGGTAACTGGACGGATGGCATAGCCAGCGGGAGGTTGGGCGAGAATGGCGGAACGATCTACCTCAACGGCAGTCACGTCGAACATATCGATGTAGCCATAGCGACCATAAAATTTCGGGATGCCATCCAACAGCAGCAATGCGTGGTTATTGTTGCGAGCAAAATCATACGTATCCTGCATAAGTGCTGTGGCAACACCCTGCTTGCGGTAATTTGGAGCTGTCACAACCGCCCCAATACAGCCAGTAGAGATATGAGCTGCTCCCATCCGTAACACGCGCTCATGCAGCGTGCATCCCCCCAGCAACTGGCCGTCGCGGAAGATACCACGCAATTGCTCGGCCCGAAAATCTGGACTGTGCGTCAAAAAGTGCATCCACCATTGTGTACTCTCTTCCGATGGCTGATGAGCAAAAGCGGCATCAGCCAAATGAAAATAGGCATCATATTCTTCGGTAGAAACTAACGGACGGACAACGAGAGATGACGTGCTCAAAGAACTGCTCCTTTTATATACTCCAGATAAGAAAGCATCTTAATTGCTTGCACTGGTTCATACCTCTTCTATTCTATAGCCTCGGTCAATCGTTCAGGCAAACAGGCGTCATCGTATGGCAGAGTATCAAAAATACGACGATGTCCGTACTATACATAGAAGGTTAGAACCTATTGAAAATAAAGGAGAAAGTATCATGATACGGCAAACAAGAACAGACTGGACGGCTAATCGTACATTAGCACTCATCCTTGGCATCGTTTTTGTCATTCTGGGAGTGGTCGGTTTCTTCACCCCACAAGAAAATAGCACTGGAGTGCAGGCCCTCTTTGGCATCTTTGATGTTGATACTGTCCAGAATGTTTTCCACCTGATTACCGGTCTCATCGGGTTAGCCGCTGCTTTCACAGGGCAGTCAATCAACTTTAATCGCGTCTTCGGCGTCGTCTATACATTGATAGGGCTTCTCGGCCTCATTCCAGCTCTCTACTTCCCCACCTATGGAACTGATAGCGGACGCTTCCTTGGCCTCACCCACCTCAGT
This sequence comes from Ktedonobacteraceae bacterium, assembly GCA_051004815.1. GTDB lineage: Bacteria > Chloroflexota > Ktedonobacteria > Ktedonobacterales > Ktedonobacteraceae > JBBQXY01. The sequence continues at coordinate 14,903 of JBPCJY010000249.1, read as the reverse complement.
ATAGGAGACCATATCCTGAACATAGTACTGGGCGTAATAGCTCTCGCCATTGCCTTCTATGCTGACAGAGCCATGCGCAGACCAGCGGCCCTTTAAAAGCACCAACGTAGCGTAACGGAAGAACAAAGAGCGGGTATCCAGCCGGATACCCGCTCTTGGCACTTCCGTTTCCAGGAAGCAGACTTGCCGTTATTGACTAGAGCTTAGGCACGAGGTTTGATGCAATTGGCGTTCCCAGGCCAGTTGCAGGATCCCATCCCGTCCTTGCACTGTACCCGGTGATGCTCAAACTGCCATCAAGGAAGAAGAACGAATTGTTGCCAGCAATGATATCATGGAAACTCTTCGTGTAGGAAGAGGACTTCGCAATGCCATACACGATGGGATTCAAGTAGCCAATAGCATGACCCTGATACTGGTTGGCGAGGGCAACAACGCCGGCCCACTGCGGAGAACCCGCACTGGTGCCACCGAAGAGGAGGAAGCTACCATTATAGGCAACGAGTACCCCACCATTCACTGCTGCATTGTAGGCAACATCGGGGACTCCTCGTCTCCCTCCAGGCACAGCGTTGTTCTGGTAACTGGGCTTTGCATAAATGGTGCTGAAACCACCACCACTGCCAATATTTGTGGGCGTGCCAAGGTCCGACTCATTCCAGGTAATTTCGGTCTTATACGCACCGCTCGCGCTTGCGAACAGTTGTGTTCCACCTACTGCGGTGACATAAGGATCAGAGGCGGGAGAGGACGCGCTCAAAAAGTACGTTGAGCCATCGCACGTTGGTTGTGCGGCCCCGGAGTCACCGGAGGAAGCGAGCAGCGTGATACCCTTCCTGGTAGCTTGGGCGAACAGTTGATGTTCCTGAGCGAGCAAGGTCGGATCAACGCAGCTCTCAGCCTCTCCGAAACTCTGCGAAATGACTTGACCGAGGTGATGGTTAACGGCGTACTCGGTCACACCCAGTAGGTCTGCATCCATGTTGGAAGGTGCAAGAACCAAATCAATCGTCGCGCTTGGGGCGATAGCGTGCGCCCACTCTACATCCAACGTAATTTCCTGAGACCAGCCAACCTGATTGGGGTCATTAGGATTGAAAGAGGTAAGACCGAGCGGCGCAATGATGTTGAGCGTCGGATTGGCAAGGCCAAAGGTAGCGTCGAAGAGCGTCAAATCGCTACTAATGGTTGGGCTTTGAAAAGCATCGATAATGACAATGGTGCTGTGCTTTCCAGTAATGCCTGCTTTGTAGAGCGAGTTGAACGAATAAGCGGTCGCTATCTGTTGTGGCGAATAACAACGGAATGGGGCATTTGGTAACTGACAAGTGAACAACAGTTTGTTGGGGTTGGCAGCCGCCTTTGTGGTTGGCTGACTGATAGGATGCACATGAACTGCATGCGGAACGATAGTGGCGGCAGCCGCATGAGTCGTAATGTGTTGTGAAAATACGATTCCTCCGACGAGGGTGAGCAGGGCGAGAACAACAACGGCTGTTCTCACAAGTAGATGGGGACGATTGAGTTTCCTCACGTTGAACTCCTTCTGAACGAGCTAACGAATCAAGTGTAGCAATGGTGGATGAGTTGTAAGGCATAAAGCTACCATACAATTATGGTAGTAAAATAGTGAAAATACAAGAGGAAAGGTGTTGAGATTTGGTTAAAAAAGAAAGATGTATGTATATTTTTCTCTCGGTTTATGAGCGGCAGAGCTTACTTTTCTGCTGTTGAGGACTCTTCAAACTCTACATCTATATACGCGTCCACGAGAGGAAAGTGGATGCCCAGGCAGTTTAGTGGAATTTCTTCGTCATTTTCAAACGCGTCATACATCCATTTGTTATGCTCTTTATGATATATTTCTATCTTTACAGATCGTGAGTCGACGAGCATATATTCTTCGATAGTAGGATGTGCGCGGTAATTTTTGAGTTTCCATGTTCTGTCGGTTAGCTCTGTGGTCGGAGAGAGAACTTCAACAACGAGGCGTGGGGATTGGATCGCCTGGATTGTTCCTCGGTCGCGTGGATCGCAAGTGACAATAACATCAGGGTGGAAGTAGCGCGTGGCAGAGATGTATACTTTCATGTCGGAACTATACACACGACAGTTTCTTCCACGCAGCAGATTCCAAAGCATCCTTTGGATATTTGATTTGATAGTATCGTGATTGGCGGTTCCACCAGCCATCGCATAAACATGACCATCTACATATTCGTAGCGTGTAGTAGGATCGTTCTCTTCGAGGTGAAAGTATTCTTCAACGGTCATGGTTTGTTGATGCTCTACTGCCATGCCATATACCGTTCCTTTCTGTACTGTGTTACTCTGCTGCTTAATTATAGCACAAGGTTGGTGAACACCTCATTTGTCGGATACCCCAAAATCTGATATAGTGAAGCAGATATTTGTATACCCTCGCCATCACACTGGAGTGATTGAATTATGACAGCACACGACACCACGCCCTCGTCGCTGAAACGCACCCCGCTCTATGAGCAGCATCAGGCGTTAGGAGCCAGACTTGTCGAGTTTAGCGGCTGGGAAATGCCCGTCCAATACAGTGGTATTCTGGCGGAGCATGAAGCAGTACGCACACACGCCGGTCTCTTTGACGTCAGCCACATGGGTGAATTTAAGGTCGAAGGGTCGGACGCGCTCGCCTTTCTACAATATCTCGTACCCAACGATGTCTCGCGCCTCGCCATCGGCCAGGCCCTCTACACCCAGCTCTGCCTACCCAACGGCAACACCATCGATGACATGCTGATCTATCACCTGGCCGATAACCACTATATGCTGGTGGTCAACGCTGGCAACATCGACACAGATTTCGCCTGGGTGGCGGAGCAGGCGAAAAACTTTAAGCTTGTCCAGGTCACGAATCAATCGGATACCACTGCGCTGATCGCCCTCCAGGGTCCTGCGGCTCAGACAATCTTGCAGCCATTGACGGAAGCCGATCTCGCCAGCATTCGCTATTATCACTTTGTACCGGACATGGTAGATGGGATAAACTGCCTTATCTCGCGTACAGGCTACACCGGCGAAGATGGCTTTGAACTCTATTGTGCGCCCGCCGATGTCGCCAAGCTCTGGAACGATCTGCTGGCAGCAGGTAAAGCACATGGACTTTTACCGGCTGGCCTTGGTGCACGCGACACCTTACGTCTGGAAGCTGGCATGTGTCTCTATGGCCACGAACTGGATGATCAGACCAACCCATTGGAGGCCAACCTGGGCTGGACAGTGAAACTCGATAAAGGAGATTTCATTGGACATGATGCCCTGCTCAACACCAAACAGCAAGGTCTGAAGCGCAAACTGGTGGGCATTGAGCTACTTGAGCGCGGTATTCCACGCGGCGGTTACACCATCTACGAGAACGATGCGCCCATCGGAGTATTGACCAGTGGCGCACCCGGCCCAACGGTACATAAAAATATCGGTATGGGCTACGTAGACCCCGCGCATGCCATCGCAGGACGGCCCGTCCAGGTGGATATTCGCGGACGCCGCATCGCCGCGCAAATCGTTGCCCTACCATTTTACAAGCGAAAAAAATGATAGGACGTACTTAATCGCTAATCGACGAGTCAAGAAGGGAGAATATTTCATTATGGCTAACCTCAATCACCCAACAAATCTCAAATACACGAAATCCGATGAATGGGTACGGGTCGAGGGCGACCAGGCAGTGATAGGCATCACTGACTATGCCCAGGACCAGCTTGGCGATATTGTCTACATCGAATTACCCTGGGATGCCGCCCAACAAGTCTCGCATGAGGCCAAATTTGGCGATATCGAATCGGTCAAAGCCACCTCAGAGCTTATGTCCCCCCTGAGCGGCGAAGTCATCAAGGTCAATGCGCAATTAAAAGATACCCCCGAACTGATCAACGACGACCCCTATGGCGAAGGCTGGATGGTCGCCATCAAATTGAGTAACCCTGCGGAACTCGATAGCTTGCTGAGTTCCGAGCAATACGAGGCCCATTTGCAGGGCCATTAAATACCGCAAGCCTCTCGTTCGTGTGTAGGGACAGGGGGCTGGGAGAGGGGATGTGGGGGCCTTGTGCCTGTCCTGGTGGGGAATCGCCCTCCTCCCCGGACAAGCACAAGGCCCCCACATCCCCCTTCACCTCCCCTTGTCCCTACATACGCCAATCAATCCTTTACACTCTCTTAATACTACTGCGTTACAATCTATAGATAGTATGAGAGAGGAGTTACCATGTTCATACACGATTTCCCATCCCTTGAGGCTACCGATTTTGCGCAAAAGGAGTTACTCTTCTTCTGGGTTTTTGGAGATTTGCACTACCGCGCCCATGACCAGTGGCACGCCATCCATTCCCGCCGCATGGCCCCACTATTCCAGGATGTCCATTCGCTCTGGCTAGATGAAGGTGTACCAGCCTTTTGTGTTAGCCCCGGCGATATCGTTGATACCGGTGCGCCCGAAAACTATCGACTGGCAAAAAAAGACCTGGCGGCACAACTGGGCAATATTCCATTCTATCCAGGTATCGGCAATCACGAATACCATCCCGAACGGAAAGATGACACGGTACATACCACCGAGGAGTTTACAGAAGCATGGCATAAGCCGGTCTACTACGCGTGGATAGCCAACGAGGTCGTATGCATTATGCTCGACATGCCCAGTCCCTACCTGCTGGGCGAGCGACGCGAAAACCCACACGTCATCTTCCCCCAGGAGACCTTACATTTCCTGGATACCACCCTGGCGGAACATGCCGAACTGCCCGCGCTAATCTTCGCCCATTGCCCTTTACATAATACCGTGTTGGATCGCGACCCGGAGCAAAACCTGGATGACGATTCGCTCGACCCCTTCTTCTTTGTGGAAAATTCGTCTGCTGTACGCGCAATCCTGGCTCGCCACCCCAACGCGAAGCTATATGTCAGTGGCCACACCCATTCGGGCTGGGGTTCGCCACAACTTGTCTTTACCGAATCCCTGGGCAACCACTCGATTACCCATCTCAACGTCATGTCACCATGGTATACCGGGCGGCATCACGGCATTCGTCGCAGTGCCGATCATACAACCCTGGAATATCGCCCCGATAAACCCGATATGCTGGTCTCCTTCGCCGTGCGCATCTACCGGAACCAGGCAGTAATTCGCGTGCGTGACCATCGCACTCGCCAATGGATGGCGCAATGGAGCATCCCCTTCCACCAGGATGCTCCAGGTTAGGATGCTCTAATAGACATCAAGCGTGCGCGTGATCGGGTTTCCAGTGGTATTCCATCTGCTTCGCCGTGCGCAGGGCCGCTTCACTGCCTAACAGTTTCTCCACGACATGGAAGGACATGTCTATACCTGCCGAAACGCCCGCCGAGAGAATAAGACGTCCATTGTCTACAAAACGTTGATCGTCCACGACAGTAGTATTGGGTGCCGTCCTTTTCAGCAGATCAATAGCACTATGATGGGTGGTCGCGGTCAAACCTTCGAGAAGACCCGCCTTTGCCAGCAAAAGCGCACCAGTACAAACCGAAAGCATCAGTTCTGCCCGTTGCGCACAACCTGTAATCCACTCAATTAATACCTCATTATGCATCTCTTTGCGCGTACCGAAACCACCAGGTACCAGCAGAATATCCGGTTGTGGACAATCGGCAATCGTATAGCGCGGGTTCACGCTCAACTGGTTGCGTGCCAGCACGGGCCCAGCTTTTTCTGCCACAGTATAGACCGCGAAAGGCTCAGGCTGCGTAGTTTGCGCCGTCACCGAGAAGACCTCAAAAGGGCCACAAAAATCGAGTACTTCAACCTCATCGAAAATCAAAATAGCCAGGTTTCTGAGTGTAGCCATCGTACTTTCCTTCATCGAGTGTGAAAACAATAAGCTAACGGTACCAGTATAAAACATTGTTCACTTGATTGCCGGAATTGTGGGCAGTGAGTAGTGTTCCAACACACTTCAAGTGACAAGCAAGGATGCAAGGGGCGGTAGCCCCTTGACTGAGGTCTGGGGCTGCGCCCCAGTCCTTTCTCTCTCCTGCCGCCGTAGGCGGCCTGTCATATGAAGAGCGTCAAAGTAGTAGATTGCAAGATTGGCACAGTGAATAAACGAATATAGTATTATCGGACTTAATAGAAGACTGCCAGCGTTTACTATGATATGATGAGGCTGACGAGTATATTACTGAAGAAAATTATGTTGTAGGGAAGGCTCATACTCTATGCAAAACCTGACGTATCAAGAATTATCGGATTATGTAGGGAATAACATTATTCAGCCTTTTTACCAACTCCGCTTAAACAGACTAAATGAACTATCTTTGCGCAGTGTGTTGAAGCGAAAAAATCCTTATCTCTTCAAAGCGAAGAATATTACCACCGCCCAAGACTTCGTAACGGAACTGCTCCAAGCCCATCTGTCTTCTCAAGAAGAAACCATATTTGGCACGTATTTAGAGCAATTGGCAATTTTTGTCTGTTCCAAGGTTTATAATGGCTTTAAGTCTTCCGCGGGAGGAATAGACTTGGAGTTTGAGAAAGATACTGCGAGATACATCGTGGCTATTAAATCTGGTCCAAATTGGGGGAATAGTATGCAAATAGCCAAGATGCGCCTGGATTTTCAAAAAGCTAAAAGGATACTTGGCACAAACACCGCCAAAACGAATGTGATTGCTGTGAATGGCTGCTGCTATGGCAGAGATAATAGACCTGATAAAGGAGACTATTTAAAACTTTGCGGACAAGCGTTCTGGGCCTTTATTTCAGGAGACAACGATCTCTATGTCAAGATCATTGAGCCTCTTGATGAAGAGGCCAGGCGGAAGGGTGAGGAATTCAGAACTGCCTACATCAGAAAAGTTAACCTGTTAACAAGCGAGTTCCTTAATGAGTTTTGTAATGCTGGCGATATTGATTGGGCGAAGCTTTTGAGGTTTGTCTCAAGTAAGCTCGAATAAGAAGCTATTTTATTCGATTCATTAAATTGGAAGGCCCAATAGAGTTGAACGTATGTTATACTTTTAACAAGCGTTTGTGATTGTAGCTTAGAGTAAAACATGAGGAAGTTCATGAATGACGTTTACGTAGGGCAACCTCAAATCTATCGAGGCGATTGCCTGGAAATTTTGCCCACATTGGCATCTAACTCGGTTGACCTGATAGTTACCTCCCCGCCTTATGCTGATCAGAGGAAGGATACTTATGGCGGTGTACACCCAGACAAATATGTTGAGTGGTTTCTTCCCATCGCTAACGAGCTAAAGCGCGTACTAAAGGATGAGGGGTCTTTCATTCTTAACATTAAAGAGCGGGCGATGAACGGTGAACGCCATACATATGTGTTAGAACTTATTCTTGCCTTACGTAAGCAGGGTTGGTTATGGACTGAGGAGTATGTTTGGCATAAACGAAACAGCTATCCTGGCAAGTGGCCTAATCGTTTTCGCGATGCCTGGGAACGCTGTCTGCACTTTACGAAGGAAAAACATTTCGCTATGTACCAGGATGCTGTACGCGTTCCCATGGGTGACTGGAGCCGTACACGTCTCCGAAACCTGAGTGCGACAGACAAACGACGCGATAACTCGCGTGTGCAGAGTGGTTTTGGCAAAAAGATTGAAAACTGGGTAGGTCGTGAACTCGCCTATCCTGATAATGTTTTGTACCTTGCTACTGAATGCAGTAATCGCAGCCATAGCGCAACGTTTCCAGTTGACTTACCAGCTTGGTTTATCAAGCTTCTTACACGCCCCGGTGATATCGTTCTAGACCCCTTCATGGGTTCAGGCACAACGGCTGTCGCTGCTAAGCAGTTAGGCCGACGCTGCATCGGCATTGAGATCGACCCCACCTATGTTCAAATTGCTGAGGATCGGTTAAACGCAGTACAAGCTCAAGAGTCTCTTCTGGATATTATGGAATATTTGGACACTCAGACAGTAGAAGACGAAATGCTATCGAATAATGAACCGGAAGAAGATAGTACGTTCCCACTATCATTTAACTCTTCAGGTCTACTCTCTTCATGACTTCTCATTGCCCTCGTAAACATAGTAGTAGTTGCCCGCTTTTGCTGCCAAAGACGGCAAAAGCGGGCAACTACTACTAATGGAATATCCTATAGAATATTCCCCACCAGGGCATCCTGGTCGAGGGGGCCGATGGCCGCGACCGTCAAAGGATTGAGCGGTGAGAAGCGGTGCAAGACCTGGAGGATTTGCTCCTCCGTCACAGCATCGATGGCAGCTTTCACCTCCTGGATGGTGCGCAATTTGCGCTCGTACCACCAGGAATGCGAGATAGCGGCCATGCGCGAACCGGAGCCTTCGCCGCGCATCACATTTTCACTCTTCAACTGGACTTTGGCGCGAGCCAGCTCATCGGTGGTGATACCTTCCTGCTCCAATTTGCGCAGTTCATTGACGATGACTTCCAGGCATTCGTGGCCCTGCTCAGGGGTAGTGCCAGCATAAACGCGCATCGCGCCCAGGCTCTTATTGCCCGCCAAGCCGGCGGAGACACTATAGACCAGGCCGCGCTTCTCACGAACCTCGACAAAGAGACGCGAGGCCATATTGCCGCCCAGCACTTCGCTAATCACCATGGCCGCGTAATAGTCCGGATCGTTATAGCTGGGGAAAGGGAACATCAGGCCGAGATGCTCCTGTTTGCCCTCTTGATGCTCCAGGGCGATACTGGCCGTGGGAGTAGGCTTCTGCTCCGGTGACGGGACGGCCTGTCCTTTCCAATTGCCAAAGAGTGCTTGCACCTGCTCTACCACATGCTCCCAATCGAATTTACCCGCGATAGCGAATAAGACATTATTGGGCTGGTACCGTTCCTTCCAGAACGCCTGTAAATCTTTGCGCTCCAGCTTTTGTACGGCCTCGGTCGTGCCTAACGAAGTGCGACTCAGAGCCGTGCCACGGTAGAAGTTGGCGCGAGCCAGGTCAAAGATGCGGCTCATTGGCTCGTCGTCGCGCCGCCGAATCTCTTGCAGTACAATGTTACGCATCTGTTCCAGATCATCCCTGGGGAAGGTCGGGGTGAGCAGGATTTCATGCAGCAGTGGGAGCGTGGCATCAAACTTGGTGTTGACCATCTGTGCCATGACGCGAGCGGTTTCCCAACCGGTGCTGGCTCCCTTGCGCACACCCAGAGCCTCGAAGGCCTCGTTCAATGCGCGGGCATCCTTGGTCTTTGTCCCCTGGAAGAGCATATATTCAAACAGGTGGGCGAGTCCTTGCTTCTCCTCCGGCTCGTTAATGACGGCGGCATCAAGCTGAAAACCCATGGTTATCGAATTGAGGCTCTGCATGTACTGACCAATCATCTCAATACCATTGGGCAACTGGTGATAGAAATAGTTTGCTGGTAAGTTTTGTTGATCACTCATTATATCTTGCGAACGTTCCTTTCTAAAGAGGAATGCTGATAGCGTAGCGAACGTGGTTGGAAACATCGTCAGTATATCACAACTGTGTATGCTACAATGTATAAACAACGTGTTTCTGTAATACCAATCCACCAGGAGGCTGCTATGGATTTTTCCCTGACCGATGAACAACGGATGATTCAGCAGACAGTACGTCGTTTCGTGGATCGTGAGCTGATGCCGCTCGAAAATGAAGTGCTGCAAAACGAGGGTAAATACCCCACCGGAGTTGAGCCAGAGCTGTATCACTCGTTGCAACAGAAGGCCAAAGAGATGGGGTTCTGGGGCATTAACACGCCGGAGGAGTATGGTGGGGCAAACCTGGGAGCGGTCATGTCCGCGCTGATCGCGATGGAGATGGGGCGCACGCTGGTGCCTTTCACCTTTGGCGGCAATGCCGACAATATTCTCTATCACGGCAACGAGCAACAGAAGGCCGAGTATCTCGTTCCCACCATTGAAGGTACGCGCAGGTCTTGTTTCGCGCTAACCGAACCTGGTGCTGGCTCAGACCCCTCGGCAATTCGGACGACCGCGGTGAAAGATGGGAATGACTGGGTGCTCAATGGACAAAAGGTATTTATCACCGGTGGCAACGAGGCCGATTTCGCCATGGTCTTCGCCGTCACTGATCGCAGCAAGCCACCCCAGAGTGGTGGTGTAACGTGTTTCCTTGTCGATCGGGCACGCGGCTGGACCTCACGCCCTGTGCCAACAATGGGCGGCTGGTCGCCCGCGGAACTCTTCTTTGAGAATGTGCGCGTCCCAGAGGACCATATCCTGGGCGAGGTTGGCGGAGGCTTCTCACTGGGGATGCAGTGGATCGGCCAGGGCCGTTGGCTGATCGCCTCGCGCTGCGTAGGAACCGCCGAACGCTTGCTGCAAATGGGTGTAGACTATGCAAAGCAGCGTGTCACCTTTGGCCAACCCATCGCTGACCGCCAGGCCATCCAGTGGATGCTCGCCGATTCAGCCGTCGAGATTCAAGCCACCAAGTGGCTGGCCTTCCATGCCGCCTGGAAAGCTGATCAGGGCGTAGATAATCGACACGAGGCCAGTATGGCGAAACTCTACGGCTCCAACATGGCCAACCGCGTCGTTGATCGCATCATGCAGGTGCATGGCGGCATGGGCTATACCCGCGAGATGCCCATCGAACGCTGGTACCGCGACCTGCGCGTCACTCGCATCTACGAAGGTACCGACGAAATCCAACACTTCATCATCGCCCGTAATCTCCTCAAGGGTTTCGTGAAGATTGGGGCGTGGGAGTAGGTTGGGACTAGGGTTTACTGTCCGTCTACGTCCACCAAAGTAAACGTTTGTAAATGGTGTTGACTGTCAAATTGACTGTCAAACAGGCAAATAAAAACGCCGTGCTCCACAATATCCAATGTAAGGTGCGGTGTTTTTTGTATTCTTCTGCCGTCATTGAGAATGCTTACATGTTCTTGTTAGAAAATCTCGACTAGCTATTCGGATGACGTGGCCTCACAAAATATATCCCCTCTAGAAAATATTTTACTGTATGCTTGTTTTTAACTTGCTCTCCATCCTCATCAGGTGTAAGATAGGGGACACTTAACCGGGTACCGATTGAAATAAACACGGTGCATATATATAAAACTGCTTGTAGATTGAGCCAGTGAGGGGAACAGGGTACTATGCAGATTACGATTACACACAAAAAGGCTATTGATCACTATTACAACGAACTCACGGCGTATCATGAGAAAAAGGTTACGCACGAAACAGCGGTGAGAAGTGCTTTCCAAAATCTCCTAGCTGCCTTTGCTCAATCGGCGAACTGGGTGCTTATTCCAGAACAGACGCTCTCAAACGGGAAACGGCCCGATGGGACATTGCGTGATACCTTCAACTTACCTCGTGGGTATTGGGAGGCGAAGGATACGAAAGATGATCTGAATACCGAGATACGAAAAAAGATCAATGCAGGGTATCCCATCTCCAATACTATCTTTGAAGATACGCGCCGAGCTGTATTGTATCAGAACAATAAACAGGTCCTTGAAGTCGATCTTACTAAGCCGAAAGAACTCATCAATGTTCTTGACCAATTATTCCACTACGCCGCGCCAGATATTGCCTCTTTTGAGAAAGCGATACAGGATTTCAAGGAGAGCATTCCCGACCTCGCACAAGGACTGTTGAAGCGCATCAAAGAGGAACATGCGCGTAATAAATCCTTTGTCGTTAGTTTTGCGACATTCCTTGAGCTGTGTCGTACTTCCCTCGACCCCAATATGAGCAGTGATACAGTCGATGAGATGCTGGTCCAACATCTTCTCACTGAACGCCTCTTCCGCACCATCTTCAACAATCAGGATTTCACTAACCGCAATGTGATCGCTGCCGAGATCGAAAAGGTGATCCAGGCCTTGACGAGCCGCGCATTTAATCGCAGCGAGTTTCTGAAATCCCTTGATCGCTTTTATATTGCTATCGAAAACGCAGCAAAGAACCTGGATGATTGGGCAGAGAAACAGCACTTTCTCAATACGGTGTATGAACGTTTCTTTCAGGGCTTTTCAATAAAGCAATCAGATACACATGGTATTGTCTATACACCCCAAGAGATTGTAGATTTTATGTGTGCAAGTGTGGAAGAGGTGTTGCAAAGTGAATTTCATACCTCAACCTCACAGCCAGGAGTACAGATACTTGACCCTTGTACAGGAACGGGAAACTTCATTGTTAACCTCATTCAACGCATAAGTGGCAGTACATTAGCTCATAAATACGAAAATGACCTTTTCTGCAACGAGATCATGCTCTTGCCCTACTATATTGCTTCGCTGAATATTGAACACGCTTATTATGAGCGGATGCGTGAGTACAAAACCTTTGAGGGCATTTGCTTTGCCGATACTCTGAACTTTGATGGTATACAAATCACGCTAGAGGGATTTAGCGAGAAGAATACTGAACGAATGCAGCATGAGAAATCGGCTCCAATCATGGTAGTGATTGGCAACCCTCCTTACAATATGGGTCAGAGAAATGAAAATGATAATAACAAAAATCGCCGCTATCCAGTAATTGATGAACGTATCAGTAGTACTTACAGGAAGGACTCGAAAGCGAGACTCACCAACAAGCTCAACGATCCATACGTCAAGTTCTTCCGCTGGGCAGTTGATCGTTTACAGGGACGTGATGGTATTGTTTGCTACGTTTCGAATAACTCTTTTGTTGATCAAATTGCTTTTGATGGGATGCGGAAACATCTCTTACAGGACTTCACTCAAATATATCACCTCGATTTACACGGTAATGTACGTAAAAACCCTAAACTCTCTGGAACTACTCACAATGTTTTTGGTATTCAATTGGGGGTAGGCATCACAATTGCGGTGCGAGCATCACAGAACCCTTCTCGAAAGCTGTACTATTATCGAGTTCCTGAGTACTGGAGGAAAACAGAAAAATTAGCTTTCCTTGGTCACAAGAAAAACATTTCAGGCATCGAATGGGAAATATTAGAGCCTGATGAAAAGCATACCTGGCTTACTGAAGGGATGCAATCTGATTTTGCGACCTTCTTATCGATGGGGGCGAAAGAGGCTAAGGCAGGTACAGACATCCAAGCACGATCTATATTTAAGACTTACTCTCTTGGAGTTGCAACAAATCGCGATGATTGGACGTATGATTTTAATAAACTTGGACTAACAGAGAAAATACAGCGTTTCATGCGAAATTACAATAGTGAAGTGTTTCGATGGAGCCAGGAAAGTAGCACCTCTTCTCAGGTTGATAGTTTCGTCAATAATGATCCAACCTTTATAAAATGGACTGATAGATTGAAAGAAGCTCTGCAAAAGAATCGATTACTGAAATTTGAGAAAGATAAGGTTCGAGTATCACATTATCGTCCTTTTTGTAAGCAATTTCTCTATTTTGACCATCTTTTAAACCAGAGACGTTACCAGCAACACATAACTTTCCCTACTCCTACAACTGAAGCGGAGAATGCAGCAATATGCTTGAATGCAATTGGTACCAGTAAATCTTTTCACAGCTTGTCGGTGAACTGCATTCCAGATCTACATCTCACAAGCGATACTCAATGTTTTCCCTTCTACACCTATGCTGAAGATGGGAGCAACCGCCGCGAGAACATCACCGATTGGGCACTAAAACAATTTCAAACACTTTATGGCTCCACTGTTACCAAGCACCACATCTTCTCCTACATTTACGCTATATTGCACCATCCTAAGTACCGTGAACGTTACGCTGAGAACCTGAAACACGAACTTCCACGTATTCCCTTGCTTAAAGAACGAAGCGCATTTGAGACATGCGTTAATATTGGAAAGCGGTTGATGGAAATTCATCTGAATTATGAGCAAGCATTGGAATATTCCCTTAAGTGGGTTGAGAATAGAGAAGCAGCTATAAATTGGTACGTAAAGAAAATGCGGCTAACTCCCAATAAAGATACACTTGTGGTAAATGAATGGTTGACATTATCGGGGATACCACAAGAGTGCTTTAAGTATTGTTTGGGAAATCGTTCGGCTCTTGAATGGGTGATTGACCAGTACCAGGTAAGTACCCATGTGCGTAGTGGTATTGTAAGCGATCCTAACCGTGATGAGGACCCTGAATACATTGTGCGATTGGTGGGGCGGATAATCACAGTAAGCGTGGAAACGGTGAAGCTAGTGGAGGAACTTGAACAGGCAGTTCATCTGGAAGATGAGATCGGTGAAACGGTTCAGGTGCTGTGAGGATGCTGGAGTAATGGGCTGAGCAGAATAGTTACTATCAAACGGCTCAATACCTTGCTTCGAGAGTTAAAAATGAAGAGTGGCTACCAGATAGAGACAATACAATGGTTAGGTTCATCTATCCTTGGCATTTTCCATATAGTAATGGCAAGCTATTGGTGCTCATGCTAAAAGATTGCTGAGACTTTCCCTCTAGCCCTTTTGGCTTCCCAGGCTGGTTTACGGTGTCTTTGTGGTGCTTTCAGCAAAAAGCTTTTCTTTTCTTCTCTTTCGACTTTCCATTGCACTTGAAGCCAATCAAAAGAGAAATGCCACGAAAAGAAGAGACTTTCTCATCTAAACTGAACAATTGAGCGCGAAGCGCAGTGAAGACATTTCCATGCATAGCCTCGCGCTTCGCTCTAGAAGCCAATCCATACGAAAAGAGGGCGAATTTGTCCCTGTTTTCCCCTCTCAAAAAGCTCTTCTGTAAAGAGGGTCGCGGAAACCCTTGCATAAAACGGCTTCCCATGCTATACTACGAGGGTAGCAGTCTAAAGGGCTGCCGCTTCCCGCCTGGGATTCCTGCGAAAATTTGTAGGAGTGAGTGGAAGAAGAAACAAGGCACACGAAAGAAGCCCAGAGAACTATCCCTGAGAGCAAGGGAGCCGTATTGATATCCTCCGGTTCGTTAGGCACTCACCTCCGTGTTCTCTTCCAAGCTGAC
>JBPCJY010000248.1:0-10810 GCA_051004815.1 Ktedonobacteraceae bacterium | reverse complement strand
GCATTCCGCCGATTCAAATCATCATTCCCGCTTCACTGGGTTTTGCCCTACTGGCACTTGTGGTTATCTGTATCATCACGCTGACGATGATGGTACGTCTCGTCTCGCGCCCATCCATCAGCCAGACACTGAGGCTCAATGAAGATTAGTGGTCTAAATAATCTTATCGTTTTTGCCGGCAAGCTGGCGGAACAGTTCGGTCTGCCCGACGTGAAAGGTCTCATGAAAATACAGTCCCGAAGGGACCAGTTGTGACTTTGTGACTGTTGTGGCCTGAGTTTTTGAGACTTCGAGACGGTTGGGACATTTGGGACCTCGGGATTTTTGAGACTTTTGGACTGTTGTGGCGGGTGGGGCCGTGAGTCTTCGAGACTTTGAGTTGGTTGAGACATTTGGGACACCTCTTTTTTGATGGCTGCACTGTCAGGGGGTGATGGTGGCTGAGAGAGCTCGACGGGCGGGTGCGATGAGTTCTGATAGATAGCCTCTACCTGCTCGATACCAGTCGTGGGGCGAATCAGCCTGTGAGCAACTTGACCCTCGTCTACCAGAGTGCGCCCGATAGTAGACATTCGGCTTGCTGGTCTGCCGATAGCAACTACAATGGCAGCACAGCCTTCATCAGTGAATGTGGTCTCCTCAACAGCACCAGTCGCCCTGGAGCGGTTGCGCAAGAAGGCCCCAGCACTATCCTCGCCAAACCCGCGACCGGGGGAGCCTCACATCTGCTCTACAGCAATGCCACCGAGGCTATCATGATGGTGCGAGCTGTTACCCGCAACACACTCCTCTTCGTCGTGGACAATCTCGCCTTCGATTCCGGTGTCACTGTCGATAAAAGCCATAATGGCCTCTGGAAAATCGACACCGATGGTTCCGGCCTCACGCAACTGGCATCCGCTGGAAGCCTGAACAGGCAAAGCCAGTTCCCCTGGTCAAACATTTCACGCGACGCCAGTTTGTACTCGCTTCAAGGCTTCGATGGCAAGACTATCACCCTACAATTTGGCTCTCTGAGTGGCGGAGCCACCACCACCTTCGCATCCATCCCTGCTGATAGCAACGCTAACCTCAGTATCGTTGGCTGGACAACTATGTGATAGCAGGAAGGTTGCTTCATAGCTCTGCAATCATCGAATCACCAAGAGTGTGCCAGATCCAAATCTTTTCGTTTTGGATGTACATTTCGCAGTTGGGCCAGAGACTTGCGAGGACGACCGCAGCACTTACTCATAGTGCTTGAGCAAAGGCCACAACCTCGCGAGGTTCGACCCGGCCGGCCCGGATATGACGGTGATGGGTAGGTTATTCTCGTAATCCACGCAGTACTGGCACCGTTCGATGGCGGCAAGCGTGAAGTGGTATTGGGCGGGCGAGTGCTGGAAGTCGCTGGGCGAATATCCCACCGCGATGAGCACCTGTCCCGTGCATGTGCCCGGTCCCCACAGGTAGTAGTTGTTGTGGCCGCTGATGATCGGTGGGAGGAGACCAGGCGCGGCAAGCTGCTGAAGCGCGCCGGCCTCCCCATAGTTGCTGGTCAGCACGCAAGCTTGTGCTCGCTGCGCGGGCGGGAGAGCGGCATAGACCTGCTCTACGGTTTGCGTGAGGGTGTCCCAGCCAAAGCGGTCGCCGAGAGCCTGAGTGAGGGGCCCGTAGGCACGCACGACCGTGGTCGGCGGCAGGATGGGCATGACAGCCGGCGCAAGCAAGATGCCGACGAGGCCCAGCACGGCGACATAGGCGGGTCGGGTCCAGCCGAGCCGCGGTCGCAGGCGGACTCGCTCGAGCACCAGCGCTCCAGAGGCGAAAAGGATGGGGTAGGCGGGGGCGAGGAAGTACGCCTTCACACGCAGGATGGTGAGGATCAGATAGACGAAGACGAACGTCCAGCCCAGAAGCCGATACCGCGCGCTGGTCGCGCGAAAGTAGAACACCAGGCCGACGACTGCAAGGGGGACGGCGATCGGATTCATCAGAGTGATCTGCGAGGCGAAGACGTCCAGCAGGCCGAGGCCGACGCCGCCATAGTTGTGCCAGAACTCCCATGTGGGCCAGCCGTTGAGGGCGTTCCAGATCACGTCGGGCAGCAAACCCATGCCCGCGATGCCAGCCGCCAGGTATGGCCACGGTGTGCGCAGGTAGCGGCGCTCGGGGGTGACGAGCACCGCCAGGGCCAGCGCGAGGCAGAAAAAGAGCACGGTCAGCTTGGTCAACAGGGCAATGGCGATGACCAGCCCGACCAGCAGCCACAGGCGCGGCGCGTCCCGCCGCAGCAGGCGAACCAGGATGAGACTGGCAAGTGCCCACCAGAGCTGATCGAGCACATCCATGGAGAAGATAGACCCGACGGCCATGAAGTCCAGGGTGAAGAGGGCTGCCACGCCGGCTATCAACTGTGCCACCCGGCCACCGCCCAGCTCGCGTGCCATAAGACCGGTGATAACGATGATCAGAGCAACGGCCAGTGCCGGGATGATGTGAATAGCCACCAGGCTGTCGCCGGCAATGACGCGCATGAGTGCCGCAAGCCAACCCACCAACAGCGGCTGATCGACATAGCCGGCCTGGAGGTGTCGGCCATCAGCGATGTAGTACAACTCGTCACGAAAGTACCCGTAGTTGCTGGCGACAAGCATATGGGCAACGAACGACACCCCGGCGAGGGTCACCAGCAGTCGGGTAGCGGGTCTCTCAATGGCGGGCACTGGCGTGCGAGGTCGGAGTGTCGCGGTGCGTGTGTCATAGTCACTTGCATTCTCCATAGGTCCCCTCCTGTCGTTCCAGTCACTTCGCGAGTAAATCATTTGGCTTTATTATATCAGAATGACAAGGATATCAGGCCTAATATATTTCAGTTTTATGGGATGCACTCTCCCCCTGATCAAGTTTTCATAAGGTCTGAAAAATTAGCTCACCCTTCACCAAAAGTATGCCAGGGCCAACTTTCGAGGCAGAGAGAATAGCATGCTCTCATCTCATGCCACATCTGTGAAGCAACCGAGCTCACTTAATGTGAGGAAGAGAGCTAAGAAAACTAACCGATTATCAATAAAGATGGCTAAGGTCAGGGGCTTGTCTTTACGGTTGCCTGTTGCATATCGTTTATTCTGCATGTTATAGTACAGTCTCACATGAGAGTTGCAGAGGGGGGCATGGATGAAATCTGATGCGCTAAAGGACGAATATAGCGGTGCGAGGCAGATTGACCAAGCAATTCAACTGACGCTGACACACTATCCACATCGGAATCAACAACTCTTCTCAGATCACTATCTCAACGTCATTTTGCCAGGGCGCGAAGACTGGCGGATGCTGGGTATTGAGGCTGAGCAAGTGTTGTATGATCTTCAGAAGATTTATGCTGGTTATACTCCTAGCGAGAAGGAAGCACAAACAGAAGATGACCTGGTTAAACCTGTCCTGAAACGGTTGGGCCATGCTTTTGAAGTGCAGGCATCGCTAGAAACACCGGACGGGACGAAAGTTCCTGATTATATTTTCTATCGTGACCAGCATGCAGTCGTGAGCAATAAAGGGAAAAAACTCAGCGAGGCACTCTTACACGGACGCGCCTTTGCTGTAGGCGATGCGAAGTATTGGGATCGTCCATTGGATATTTCCTTGAAACATGTGAGCGGCGACTCGTTTACTACGAAGAATCCCTCCTACCAGATTTCTTTTTATATGCAGCATAGCGGTCTGGACTGGGGCATTCTCACCAATGGGCGGCTCTGGCGGCTGTATCATAAGGACACTGCCCATAAGCTCGATCGCTTCTACGAGGTCAACTTGCCTGAATTGCTCCAGAAAGGCAATGTTCAGAACTTCCTCTACTTTTATGCCTTTTTTCGTCGGCAGGCGTTTGATGCAGGGGATCTCAGCATTGAGGAGATGCGGCGTGCGAGTGCCGACTATGCACGAGGCGTAGGTGATTCGCTCAAGGCCCAGGTCTATGAGGCACTCCGCCATGTGGCGCAAGGTCTGCTGGATTACCCGCCTAATAGGCTTCAGCCCGAACCGAACACGCTCAAAGCTATTTATGACCATGCACTGATTGTGCTGTACCGCTTGCTGTTCATCCTCTACGCTGAGTCACGGGAGTTGTTGCCCGTCCTTGAAAACGCCCGTTTTCGTGAGAGCTATAGCCTGAAAAGCATAAAGAAGGGTATCCAAAAGAATCTCGATGCACACAAGAGCTTGTTGCCAAATACGGCTACCCTCTGGCCTCAATTGAAGGCACTCTTTAGCATTATCAACGAAGGCAGTCCTCCACTCAACGTGGCGACCTTCAATGGTGGCCTCTTTGATCCAGAACGCCATCCCTTCTTGGAGCAATATGCCGTGGGCGATCAACATCTGCAACTTGCCATCGATAAATTGGCTCGTGTGGGTGGACAGTTTGTTGATTACCGTGATCTGGCCGAGCGGCACCTGGGTACCATCTACGAAGGATTACTGGAGTTTCATTTGGAAAGCGTCACCCCGTCCGATGGCAATTGGACTATAGATATGAAGACGGAGAAAGGTGAGCGCAAAGCAAGCGGTAGCTACTACACCCCCGATTATATCGTCAAGTACATGGTGGAAGAGACATTGGGGCCAGTACTACGCCGGGTCATAGCAAACGCCGCAACTGAGCAAGAAAAAATCGCGGCGGTCCTCAACGTCAAGGTACTGGATCCCGCCATGGGGAGCGGACATTTCCCTGTAGAGGCTACCGAATATATTGCCCGTTTTCTGGTGGAGAACATTGAGCAGCCACCAGCAGACACTGGTGGCGAGGCCGATCTGGCTTATTGGAAGCGGCGCGTAGTGCAATCATGCATCTATGGCGTCGATCTCAATCCATTGGCTGTCGAACTGGCGAAGCTCTCGCTCTGGCTGGCGACAGTAGCAAAAAACCGACCACTTTCATTTCTGGATCACCATCTGCGCTGTGGCAATTCGTTGATTGGTACACGCTTTGCTGATTTACAAAAGGGTAGCATTGGCACGCAGAAGAAGAGCAGCAAGAAGGCCCAACCTGTACTCGCGCAAGGAACGGCTGCTGCGCAACCAATGCTCTTTGACGAGGAGAGCCTACGCCTGACCATGACGACTGCCGTTGACATGATGTGGTTGATCGAATCCAGCCAGGCGCAGACGGTGGCTGAAGTGAAAGAGCAAGAGCAGATCTATAGTAACCTGCGTCGGAAGCTGATTGATACGTATGATACGCTGGCAAATCTGGCGTGTGCAGTGCATTTCGGCCTCGCGATAGATGCGACACTCTGGAGACCGCTCACTGATTACGTAACAGGAAGAAATGCCATCGGGTTTCCGCAATTCGATAGCTGGCTCCAGACGACTGCCGCTTTCTCCGAGCAGCACCACTTCTTTCATTGGGAATTAGAGTTTCCCGAAGTCTTCTTTGATCGCTATGGGCAACAAAAAGGGGCGGCAGCGGGCTTTGATGTAGTCATCGGCAATCCACCTTATGTGCGACAGGAAGAATTGGGGCAACTCAAAAGTTATTTCGCAGTTGCTTATCCAGAGACGTATCGGGGCATTGCTGATCTCTACGTTTACTTCTACCAACAAGGGTTGCGTCTGACGCGAGCAGGTGGACGGATGTCTTACATTGTCACCAACAAGTGGATGCGTGCAGGTTATGGTGAGCCGCTCCGGGCCTTCTTTGCCAAAGAGGGAGTGCTCGCACGCATTATCGACTTTGGTCACGCACCCATTTTTGAGGATGCGGATGTTTTTCCTTGTATTCTCGTGCTGGTAAAACCTGTGTCAGAACTAGAGCAAAGCCCTTTGTTGGAGCGTGACGTAAGTGTATTGAACTTTCCCCGCGAAGAACTGGGCAAGGTGAACATGGGTCGCTATATCCAGGAGTACAGTCACACGCTACCACAGAGCCGCTTTAGCAAGGCGGCCTGGAATCTGGAAGTCAAAGCGGTAGATCAGCTCTTGGCGAAAATCCGGCGCATAGGTGTGCCATTGGCTGAATTTGCGCATGTGAAGCCTTATCGAGGTGTGCTTACCGGGCTGAATGAGGCGTTCTTGATTGATACGCCAACCAAAAATCGTCTCATCCGTGATGACCCGCGCTCTGCCGAAATCATCAAACCTTACTTGCGTGGTCAGGACATCAAACGTTGGTCGCCCGAATGGGCGGAGCTGTGGATGATTATCCTGAAATCAAGCAACAATCATTCCTGGCCCTGGAGCGGTACCGATGAAAGTACAGCGGAAGAACTTTTCCGGCAGGCGTTCCCTTCCATTTATGCACATCTGAAGCCACTAGAGGAGAGATTGCGTGCGCGGCAAGATAAAGGACGTTACTGGTGGGAATTACGTGCGTGTGCATACTATGAGTATTTTGACCAGCCAAAGATCATTCATACCGATATTACATGGAGACCACAGTTTGCCTATAGCAACTCGTCGGCTTATCTACTTAATACGGCATACATGTGGCCTACTGCTGATCTCTACCTTTTGGCGGTTGTTAACTCACCGCTATTGTGGTCATATATGTGGAGCAATGCTATGCATGGCAAAGATGAAGCACTCAGGCTTATCTACTCCTTTACTGAAACATTGCCTATTGCTCCGCCGAGTGAGGCCATTCGTGAGGAATCAGAACAGGCAGTGGCGCGTCTCATTCAGATCACGCAAAATCGCCAGGAGGTACATCGGCTAATACTGGACTGGTTACGTATGGAATTCGAAATACGAGAACCAGGAAGCCTACTGAAAAACGTAACCGCACTTGAAATACATGCCTTTATAGAAGAGGTACAGAAACATCGTCCCAAGACAGCAAAAAGGCTCACTCCAGCGGCATTGAGAGACTTGCAAGCTGGCTATGCTGAGCAAATTACACCGCTCCAGCAGCAGAGTACTGAAGCTCTTGCGTTAGAGCATAAGCTGAACGACCTTATCAATGTCGCTTATAACCTTACAGCAGAGGAGATTGCCTTGCTGTGGGAAACTGCTCCGCCGCGCATGCCTTTTTCGCCAGGCAGTCAGATTGTTAACCTGATATGATTGTGGCTCAACTCTAAAGCAGCATTTGCTCTTCCGAGAAGGGCATGTTTTTCTCTTGACTCTCACCTTACATGAGAATGTATGCTCTTTCTAAAGATTTCTAGAGTTTCATGTTTAGACTAATTTCACCGCTTGCTAGAGAGTTGGAAACGCTCAAATGAGCTGGAAATCGGTCGTAGAGGCCCGATTGAGGGATTTATTGCTATGTTGGCCACATCATTATTGCTGTCTCAATGTAGTAATAAATCCTTTGTGCAAATCTCTTGCTCACTGAGACTCTTCTTCGCGCTCCAGAAAGCCAACAGAGCCTTTGTCATATAATAGGGATAAAACCGTACTGCACAAAATGATGGTCGTAGGTAAGGCATTGTGTAATCTCAAGCCTCTCCATAATGGCAAAACTCGTAGCATCAACGTAGGAGAAATCTTTGTCCGTGTACTTGAAAATAATCTCCTCCGCCCGGCTCTCATCTAGAGGAGTGACACGGATGATAGTTGTAACGCTTCTGAATTTAATTGCCTCGATGAACTGAGCCGCAGAGTTTCTGCCTATGCGATTAAGGATAAGGGCATGCGCCTCTGCAAGAACAAAATTTGAAGTAAAGTACTCTGTCTCTTCGTTTGTAAGCCGCTCGAATATAGACCGTGCCTGGGCATGATGAGTATCTTTTCCATTGACAAGAGGAAAAAAGAATGAGGTATCAATAAAAACTCGGTTCATTTTTGTGTGTGGTCCAGGGTAGCCTGAGCGATGTAATCATGCTTATGCATAGAAATGTCGGTTGGCTCCTCTGACTCACCCATCCCAATGATTTCAAAAAGGCCGTCAGAGCGTGAAAGATGAGGCCCCTTGTTGTGGTTCTCTGCCTTCTTTGGAGTCAGCGCAAAAAAATGTTCTCCATTTTCGATAAGTATACTCTCTCCCCGCTTCTCGATTTCTCTGAGGATTTCACGGGTATTTGAAACAAACTCATCAAATGATATATGTTGTGGTTCGCTACTCATAATTGCTTGCCTCCTTTGAACACCTTTATTATACCAGTTAGCATGATTAAAAGCTAGCATGAGCACATCCAATCATCAAGGGAAAAGCAAATCTCCCCCTAAAGGTTTTCTCTCGTCCCAGGCCCAACAAAAAACGGCCATTTCTTGAGACACCACTACTGATATCTGAGCGAGAAAAGCCCCTCTTCCCATTTGCTGAATTTGGGGATACGATAAGGGGAGAATACTGTACTTTGTTTCAAGAAAGGCTTGTATGCAGACCTCAGTAACGTGGAGACGACCCGACCTGCAATTTCCTCCTTTGTTGGATACTATTTTCTTTGATGTTGATGGCGTACTTATTCGTACTACCAATTCGTTTCGGGCCACTGATATCGCGGTCGCGGAATATGTCGTGGGGACTATTCATGGCCTGGATTGGGGGCAGGACGAGGGCAAAGCTCTCGTGACCATTGAAGATGTGAACGCTTTTAAGCAGGCTGGTGGCTACAATAACGATTGGGATATGTGCTACCTGTTGGCCTCGCTTTGTACCGCTCGTTTACGCGAATGGAAGGGGACAGTGCTTGCCACGAGAAGCAGCCAGGAATGGGCCGATCTCTCACGGGCCGCGCATCTACAGGGACATGGCGGTGCAGAATGGGTCAACGCGGTGATACCCGCCAGCGCACGGCTGGACTATGGGATGATTGGTGATCTCTACCATGAATACTACTGGGGGGCAAGCCAGTTAGAGCACCGTTTTGGGCATCCACCGCGCTATCTCCCTGACGCGCCAGGGTTTGTGTATCGCGAAGAGATGTTGTACGCTCCCGATTTTCCCGCACAGTTACGCCACGCGGGGGTACGCTACCTGGGGATGATTACCGGACGCGTTGGGCCGGAGGTAGATAGTGCCTTAGAGCGTATGGAGGCGTATAGTGGAGGGCGTTGGTGGGATGTGGTGGTATCGGCCGATAGCTGTCCTAAGCCCGATCCGCGTGCTTTACAGATGGCTATCGCATCTGTAGGTACCAAAGGTGGCCTCTACATTGGCGACACTGCCGATGACCATGATTTAGTTATCAATTATCAGGCGGTGAAGCAAGCTGATGAGCCAGTGATCCTGGCTGTGATGCTTGTGCAGGAAGATGAAGTGCGCGTTTACCAGGAACGCGGCGCGGACTTTATTGTTGCCAGTGTGGAAGATATCGTGGGGTGTTTGCCGGAGGGTTCAGGGGGGTAGGACGCATTGGATAATTCACGCCACTGCGCGTCTATCATTCAGTAACGCGCCAGTTCTAGTGTGCTGTCAAGGTTCACTTGCTGGGTGGGGCCGGACGCCCACAAGGGTCCTTGCACGGGGAGGTTTTTTGCAACGCTCAATTCCAGAACCTGTCATTCTGAGCGCAGCGAAGAATCTTCCGTGCCACGGAGATTCTTCGCTGCGCTCAGAATGACAGGTTCACTTGGAGGAAAAACACATGCAGCAGACTGTGACAAGAGGCGGAACTCCTCCGGCGGTGAGCCAGGGACTGATCTTTGGTGTCATCATTGGCGTCGTCCAGATCATTATTGGGTTCATAAATACCGCACTAAATCAGAGCGCATTGAGTATCATCTTTACTATTCTATCCATTGTTGTAGCACTGGTAGGCTATCTGCTGGCCGGCATGCGATCTTCGCGACAGACAGGGAAAGTCTCCACGGGTCTGCTGGCTGGACTGTTGGCTGGGCTAGTTGGCTCTATCATCTCCTTCGCTGCTACTCTGATTATCACGCTGGTCACGATTGATAGTATCCGTGTCGCGGCGCAAAGGCTCGCGGATCAGAATCATATAAATTTCCATTATACCAACGCGATACTGATCAGCGGCGTAGCCATTTACGGCGTGGGAGCTATTCTCCTGGCGGGCGTGATTGGACTAGCGGTGGGTGCGATTGGCGGAGCTATCGGTAGAGGTAGAGGTCGGGCAAATGTTCCCGCTCAGGGCTACCAGGAGGCGATGTTCCAGCCGCCGCCTTCGCAGCCTCCTCCATACGTGCCGTAAGATAAGTATAAGCTGGATTTTTGAGTGCGGTTCATTTTTGGGACAAGAGCATTCTATGGTGTGCGTAGGGACAGGGGGGTGCAGGGACGAGGATGAGGGGGCCTGGTACCTGTCCTGATGGGGGTTTCTGCACTTCCACCGAGGACAAGCACAAGGCCCCCCATCTGCCGCCGCATCTTCCCCTTGTCCCTACGCCACGCCACCATTCTCTCTCCCTTTTGCTTTATGCTAGGACGCCACCTTTTCTCCCTTTTGCCCTACAATGAACCATAGGCTGGATTTTTGATATGCTTGACTTATTGTACGTTTATTTGGACAATATGATGTACAAGGAGGTCGTAGCTATGTCGGAACGAACATATTCAATTTCAGAGATTCGCGAAGTCATTACGCGCCTACCAGAACAGTTTGATGAAGACCTGGAGGAAGTAACCGTAACACGACACGGTAAACCTGTCATGACCATTCTGCCAGCTAAAACGTACAGGGAATTAGTTGAAACGGTGGAATCGCTGCTGGAAACTTTAGACATCATGCGGGATCAAGAACTCTTGGAAACATTCCGTGAAGGCGTCAAGGCAATGGAAGAGGGGAAAGTCAGCACACTGGATGAGGCTTTTAAGAGGTTAGGATGGGAATGAAGCGTTTGCTTGGTGCTGAAGAGGTGGGGGGGGGGGGGGGGGGGGGGGGGGGAGGAAGGGAAGAACCACCGAAGGAAGAGGGGGGCGTTGTTCCCC
>JBPCJY010000247.1:0-14212 GCA_051004815.1 Ktedonobacteraceae bacterium | reverse complement strand
GGGAAGCGCGGCGGAGGGGGGGGCCCTTTTTTCTTCGCCCTGGGAGTCGCCATCGTTTCGTGAGCAATAATTCGCAGACCCTGAGCATTCACTATGATGTTACTTGTCAGCCACTAGAACCAATACTACATTTCGTCTTCTGTTATGACGTTTTCCCCCCTCACATCAATCTTCCCCGTCACCGCCGCCGAAATCAGTGCTGTGCTATATTCCTTCAACTTCTCAATGCCATCGCGAATTCTGGAAATGAGTGCGTCGATTTTGGCTGTTTCGTGTTCAAGGTAGGATGCTATAGTAATTTGTTCTCGAATTGGAGGGCATGCTGTAATAAGCCCTCCGATTCGTTCTACGTTCAGATTTAGTTGCGTGTTTAACGTAGCTGTACTCATCATTTCAGGTTTCATAGATGTAAGATTGTAGTACAGATAATCAAGAGCAACATCAGGAGTAGGAACAAAACCAACGATGCTATCAGGAAAGCAAGCAGGAAACTGTAAGATTGCAAGATCTCCTATATTAGCAGCAATGGTCATCACTAATGTTCTGCTTGGAAACTGCTTGCTCACTGCAAAGCCCGTTTCATTTAATGTCTGCTGATAACTTGTAATATATTTGGTGGTTGCTGTAATATCCCCTGTTTGTATAAAAGGATAAGGTCCATCATACATTCGCGGGTCATTACGAGGACGATGTGAAAATTTACCACGAAGAATTGAAGCTATGTATTTAAGTCTCCTCACTTCCCAATGTTCCGGTATCTCCCCCAACCACTCGACCCCCGAATCTTTCATCTTCACCGTTGGGTCAAGTCCCTTCGTAACTGCATGACTGATGAGAGCAGATCGCCTCTCCTGCAAAAGCTCGATTAGTCGCTCTTTTTTGGCAACCAGTGTGTTGATTTTGGCGGTTTCACGGTCGAGGAAGGAGGAAATAGCGCATTGTTCTGGGAGGGGTGGTGCCGATATTCTTAGAGAACGGATAATATCCTGGCTTATATTTGGTTGACTTCCTCCTGATGCAAGTAAAATTAACTGCTGGCGGTAAGCTAAAAACCAGTAGAAGGCAAATTTTACAGAAAGATAATTTAACTCAGAAAGGGCGCAACAAGCTTGATTTGTTGTTGCAGGAATCTCTAGAATTCCTACTTTGCCAATAGTTGCTCCGTAGAGAGCTACTAATAAAGTTCCAGGAGGATAAATACGGAGGGGCGTTAAGTCAAGTAACGCTCTTTTAGTTAATTTCTTTGCTGTATCAAATATGGGGCCATCTCTCAGCTCGGATGTGTTCACCCAAGGAATGTCTCCCTCATAATAATCTTCATGAGAGGTTAATGGCGTTGTGCCACTTCCTATTTGTTTAAAAGCATGTGCAATCTTCCATATTTCCCAATGTTCCGGTATCTCCCCTAGCCATTCCACGCCCGAATCTTTGTAAGCAGGGTATGTTTTCCATTTGCTCGTGAACGATGTGGCTTCCTGTGGTTTTGTTTGAGTCATCCGGCCACCTCGCGCAGCATTGCCAGGATATCTCGTTCCAGTAGCTTGATATCCGCTTCGATCTCTTCCAGGGGGCGTGGAGGCTGGTAGGTGTAGAAATAGCGGTTGAAGTTGATTTCGTAGCCGACTTTGCCGATGCCACCGTCTTTGTGGTCGCGCATGGCGGTGTTGATCCAGGCGTCGGGGACATGCGGTTTGACTTCGCGCTCGAAGAATGTCCAGATGTCTTCTTTGAGCGGGATGTTCTCGGTATCGCGCAGCTCTGGGTCAGGCTCAGGATTACCGTCTTTGTCGCGGCACACTTCGGCTGTTTCGTCGCGCTCTGAGAGCGCAGAGAGTATCGCTTTACGGATAGCAGGGCTGAGCTTGAGGCTACTTGTTTTAGCGGCTTTATCTAATACATTTTCGAATGCGGCACGATCTTTAAAGAGTATGCCTGGCAGTACAGCGAGTAGGGACAGGATGGCTTGTTGCTGTTCCTTACCGGAGGATTCTTCACGTGACCGCTCCTGGGCATGCTTCTTTTTGCTGGTTGCGAGGTCGATAAAAGCTTTCTGCTGTGGTAAGCTGGCGAGCCGTTCTGGACTGGCCTGAAAGTTGAGGCGCAAGGGACGTTCGATGGTAATCTTGCGATAGCCGAAATCGGTGGCGTCAAAAATCCTGGCGTGTTCGGCTTCCGCGAAAGAGAGAGAGGTTTCGGTGATGCGTTTCATGTGCTCTTTTGAGATTTCGCGACGTTTATTCCCTAAGCTCTTGCGCATTTGCACCCAGGAGTTGGTCGCATCGATAAGCTGGACTTTGCCTTGTCGCTGAGGCTCTTTGCGGTTGGTGAGCACCCAGATATAGGTGGAAATACCAGTGTTATAGAAAAGTTGCTCTGGTAGCGCGACAATGGCCTCAAGCCAGTCGTTTTCCAGAATCCAGCGGCGGATCTCGCTCTCGCCACTGCCAGCATCGCCTGTGAAGAGGGGCGAGCCGTTCATGACAATGGCGAGGCGACTACCACCCTTTTCGAGGTCCTGCATACGAGCGAGCAGGTGTTGGAGGAAGAGCAGTTGGCCGTCACTGATGCGCGGCGTACCAGCACCGAAGCGACCAGCGTAGCCCCGCTCGGCTTCGGCCTCCACAGCGGCCTGGTCCATCTTCCATTCTTTCCCATAGGGAGGATTGGTCAGTAGATAATCAAAGTGCTTCTCCGCGTGCTGGTCTTTTGAGAGTGTGCTACCGAACTTGATGTTATCCGCGTCGCGACCATCGGCACTCTTCATATAGAGATCGGACTTGGAAATTGCGAATGTTTCACCGTTCAACTCTTGTCCAAAAAGGTGAACTTCGGCCAGTGGGTTGATTTCGAGGATACGATCTTTGGCAATGGTGAGCATACCACCCGATCCACAGCAGGGATCGTAGACGGTACGGACGATGTGACTATGTTGGAGGATATCCTGATCCTGCACAAGAAGCAGGTTAACCATCAGGCGTATCACTTCACGCGGCGTAAAGTGTTCACCTGGATTTTCGTTCAACGCTTCGTTAAATTTGCGAATGAGTTCTTCAAAGATATAGCCCATTTCGAGGTTTGATACGACATCAGGATGAAGGTCAATATTCTTAAACTTCTCCAGCACGAGAAATAAAAGTCCAGCCTCTTCAAGCTTGGCGATGGTGTTGTTAAAATCAAACTTTTCCAATACCTCGCGCATGTTGTCGCTGAAGCCATTGATATAGGCACGCAAGTTTGTGGCCAGATGTGGCGCATCACTCAGCAGACGTTCAAAGTCATAGAGGGAAGTGTTGTAGAAGGCATAGCCAGAAGCTTTGCAGAGTTGGGGCGCAAGGTTATCGAGTTTGCCTTTCAGCTTCTCATTGGTTGCGAGTACTCGCGGTTTTGTGGGTTGCAGCACACAGTCGATTCTACGTAAGACGGTGAGCGGTAAAATTACATCCTGGTATTTGCTGCGCTTAAAGGTATCACGGATGAGGTCTGCGACGCTCCAAATAAAACTGACTTTTTCGCTAAAGTTGTTCATGAGCTACTTTCTTCTGGCCCTTCCATCATTGCATTTAGCAGAGGATTTTCCGGGTACAGCTTACTACTGTGCTTGTTGAGTGTCAAGCGAAGGAGGGGAGGGATTTTGATGAGAGGTTACTAAAGGCACAATGCTTACAGTTCTTCCTCTAATCCATTTGGATCGAGCTGATAGACGCGATTGGAGAGATCAAGATGAGCTATTTGCGCGACTGCCTTTAGCACAGCAGAAGCAAGCTCCCTGACAGAGATATCCCTTGGAAAGAAGCGGAGGACGATGATGCCTCCATGTGGCGGCGGGAACACCATCTGATTCAGGTAGTCGGTATCGAAGGTGATGATCCTATCTCATTATTACATTTTCCAGTGCATCGGCATAGCCCTTCACGTACTGAATCTGTTCTGGGCTGAGTTGTTTGACTGCCTTTACTTGTGCTGGTGCCAGGTCATACCCCTGGCAAAGCTCCACAGTTGACATACCTCTCTCAAGGTGTCCGATAATACGATCGACAAAGACGCGTGTCCCTTCGATGATCGGTCGCCCACTATTGATAGCCGGGTCCTGTACAATCCCGGTAGAGATTTTTCGTATTCCTTGCAGTGCCATGTATTCTCTCCTTCCGTTGATTAAGTGTACCATACGAACAAGAAAACAGTTATCTGAATAAAAATGTAACCAATGAGGATGACGTGACATATTGCTGAATAGCGTCTATCTCTTTATAATAGCAAATAAGAACAGTGAAGGAGGGGTATGCATATGTCGAAAAAATCAAGGCGGGCTAAACAGCTGCAAAGGAGTCTGGTACTACCACGAATATTCGAGCAGCAGATCAGCCATGCGAGGCATCAAATCCTCCAAGGCGACTTTGCAGGTACCATCGACACTTGTGAGCCTGTGCTGAGCCACCTCCCCAGGCGATCATCCACGCGAGTTGAGGTATTGGCCTTGCTGGGGTTGGCACATGGCATGTTGCAACATTACGAGGAAAGCTATGATCTCTTCACTGAAGCAGTGACTATTGATCCCACGAATGCTCAGTTATGGTACAATCGTGGCCTGGCTTGCCGCTATACAACGCGTGTCGGGCAAGCCGTGCGCGATTTTGAACAGGCAGTTGCGCTTTCAAAGCATGATACAGGCGAACTGGCACGTAAGTTTGCTCAGGAATTGGCGATTAGCCGCAGACATATCCAGACTGCCATGGAGGAGCAAGGAGTACATAGCACACTGGATGAATTCATTGAGCGTGAAGAACGCTTTATGCAAGCGATGAGTTTGATGAGGCAGAGCAAGTGGAAAGAGGCTGAACTGGTGTTTCGGCAGATCATCGAGATGGGAGGCCACTTACCGCAGTACTGGGGGAACCTGGGCGTCAGTCTCATTATGCAACTCCGTTATGATGAGGCGGAAACAGCTCTGAAACAAGCTCTCGAAATTGATCCTACCTATCCCATTGCTCGCGATAATCTCGTGAAGCTGCCAGAAATACGGCAATCAAAAGGGCCAGAGAAGATTGAACTGAGAGACCTGGCGCAGAAATCGGACATCAAACAATCCATTACCTTTTACAATCCGAGCGATGATGGTCCATCCACTACCGCTCATACTACTATTGAGAAGACCGGGAACATCGTGAAAGGGAGCAGGAAACAGCTTGGGGAGCAACCACCGAGTTACCGATTTTTTCTCAACCCTTACCAGGATGTGCGTTTCACAACGTGTCCACAGTGCCACAGCAAAACTCGGCAGCGCAAGCTTCCGCTTGTCATTCATGTAGACCAGATGCCTGCGCTCATACTGGGAAAGACCTGCCGTTACTGTATCAACTGTGACTTGCTGATTGCTCATCAAGACCAGCTAGAAGAGCAGCTTGCCGGATACTTTGCGACATATAACCCGCAGGTGACTGGTAATGACTACCTGGTGCTCGGAACACTGGATAGGCCTGAGTGGAGACAAGGGATGCAAGACCCGTTGTCCATGCAGGAAATGATAGAGCATCTGCACGATTTCAAGGAAGTAGTCACGTTTGAGCGAGAATATGCTTATTAGAGGAGGTGTTTCATGACATTCGACATTCATCAGCAGGTACTTGATAGAGATGGCATGCCGCTTGAGAAAACAACAAGACAGTATCATGACCAATTGATGCAGTTATTTGAGCAATCGCCGGAAGGACAGGCACTCCGGCAGGAGGGGAGTGATTTGGGGTGGGCCAGTATGATGCTGGATTTTGGGGTGAATTATCTCGGTGTTACTCCGCCGAAGATGTCTCCTGGTAATTTGCGCGAAATCCTCTTCGATCTCTTCCCACGTAAGGTGTCGACTACGGCTGATGAGGCAGACGATATCGTGCGCACGGTGCAGGCTTTTTGGAAATTCATGCAACGCGAGTTCCATCTGGAGAACGCTGCTGCCTGTCTCAAAGTATTGGATGACAAAGCAGCCCGCGAGTTGAAGAAGAAAATGAGCGATCCAGGCAGCTTCGGTATCGCCAAGTCGTTTGTGATGATGGGCAAAGAGAGGGGCTTCGACATGAGCAGTGAGAAGGACTTAAATGAGTGGATGGCACTGTACAATGCTGAAATAGCTGCTAATATTGGACTGCCTGTCCCTCTGCCAGGCGAGCAAAGCGTGAGTGCGAAGAGGTTCCACAGCAAGTTAAAAAGTAAGAAGGTAAGAGACCCGAGGCTGAAGAATCGCAGGAAGAAGTAGGTCTCTGGACTGCACCGCTTGCCTTGACACGCTCGTTGAATACATCTAGAATCTCCTGTATACTACATAGGCGCGAAAAAATGTGTTTGCTGCGTCATTAAGGTATACTGTGGTGAGTGCTTTAGTGACATTGATATGGGTATACAGCGAGGAGCTTTTCGACGATGTCAGACCGCATAGGTGAACAACTTGCTAACTACCGCCTGGTGCGCCCATTGGGACAGGGGGGCTTTGCTGATGTTTACCTCGGCGAGCATGTGTATCTCAACACGCCCGCGGCCATCAAAGTGTTGCAGATGCGGCTGACTGACGAGGAAAAAGAACACTTTCTCGCGGAGGCGCGTACCATTGCTCACCTGAAGCATCCCTCCATCGTGCGCATCCTGGAATATGATGTCGTGGAGAGCATTCCTTTCCTGGTGATGGAGTACGCGCCGAATGGCACCTTGCGCCAATGTCACCCTAGAGGTGCCATGCTGCCTGCCGCCAGTATCGTGCCGTATATCCAGCAAGTTGCCGCTGCCCTACAATATGCGCATGACCAGAAGCTCATCCACAGGGATGTGAAACCAGAAAATATGTTGCTAGGTCAAAGGAACGCGGTCTTGTTGAGCGATTTTGGCCTGGCGGTAATTGTGCAGAGTTCGCGCGACCGGCTCCAGACCGTCGCAGGCACGGTGACCTATATGGCTCCTGAGCAACTACAGGGCCGAGCATGTCCCGCCAGCGACCAATATGCGCTGGCGGCAGTTGCCTATGAATGGTTGAGCGGGGAGCGACTCTTTTCTGGCTCTTTCATAGAGGTGGCGACGCAACATGTGCTGGTACCGGCCCCTTCGTTGCGCACGAAGCTGCCCACGCTTGCGCCAGCCATCGACCAGGTTATACAAAAAGCACTGGCGAAGAACCCGGAGCAACGTTTCGCCAGCGTCTTAGAATTCGCGCAAGCCTTCGAGCAAGTCTGCCGGGCAGCGGTAGCCAAACCGCACAGCGCGACATCATTCCCCAGAGGAAAAGTCTTCACCACCTATCGCAGACACTCCGCGGCGGTGCTCCATATTGCCTGGTCGCCCGATGGGAAAAAGATTGCCTCGGCCAGTGCTGATAAAACGGTGCATATTTGGAATGCTACCAGCAAAAGCCCTGCCTTTATCTACCGCAACCATAGCAAGGCGGTCAGCGCGGTGTCGTGGTCGCCCAATGGCGCACGCATTGTCTCTGGCTCCTGGGATACGACAGTCCAGGTCTGGCATGTCCAGAGTGGGCGCAAGCTCTTGACCTATCGCGGCTTCTCACGAGAAGTGGGCGCGGTCGCATGGTCACCGGATGGAAAGTACATCGCCGCTGGCTCCTGGGATACGACGGTACAGGTGCGGCAGGCTGAATCGGGCAGCCGAGTTATCACCTATACAGGCCATAGCAGTCCTGTTCACGCGGTGGCATGGGCACCTACCAGCACGGCAGATGGACGGTGCATCGCTTCGGCCAGTGGGGCAGAGGGAAACGCGGATGTCGATAATACGGTGCAAATCTGGAATGCTCTCACCGGAGACAACGCGTTGAGCTATCGTGAGCACTTCTATTTTGTGAATGCAGTCGCATGGTCGCCCGACGGTCAGAAGATCGCTTCCGCCAGCGCGGATACCAACGTACAGGTCTGGAACGCGGCTACCGGCAGCAACATCCTGAACTATCGCGAGCATAGCAGCAAAGTAAACGCGGTCGCATGGTCGCCCAATGGCAAGTACATCGCGACGGCGAGCGATGATCGCACAGTACAGATTTGGGACGCTAGCACGGGAGAGTGTGTCTACACCTATCGAGGTCATACGAGAGAGGTGAGCAGTGTAGCGTGGTCGCCCAATGGTAAGCGCATCGCTTCGGCTGGCTATGATGCAACGGTACAGGTCTGGCACGTAGGATAGTAGGATGACAGCTTGTAGAGGAGCGCGATGATGGAGTACAGGAAACGGAATTCCTCCCGGCCTCGTATTGGAGAACAGATTGGAAACTACCGCCTGCTGCGTCTGCTGGGGCGCGGCAGCTTCGCGGACGTTTACCTGGGCGAACACATTCACCTGACTATCCAGGCCGCCATCAAAGTGCTCGATATGCGACTGACCAACGACGACATGGGAGATTTCCTCAAAGAGGCTCGCACGATTGCCCACTTGAAGCATCCCTCTATCATCCAGGTGCTGGAATTTGGGGTGGAGAGCAATACGCCTTTCCTCGTGATGGATTATGCTCCTAACGGTACACTGCATACGCGTTTCCCCAAAGGGAGTCGCCACTCAGCAGAGGAGATCCAACCCTACGTGATGCAGATTGCTTCCGCCCTGCAATATGCCCATGATGAGAAGCTGATCCATCGCGATATCAAGCCAGAAAACATGCTGTTGGGCAGTAACGATGAGGCTTTGCTGGCCGATTTTGGCATCGCGGTCGTGGCGCATAGTTCGCGTACGCAGAGCATGCAAGGGGTGGCCGGTACCGTAGCCTATATGGCTCCTGAGCAACTACGCGGCTTGCCAGTCAAGGCGAGCGACCAGTACGCGCTGGCAGCCGTGATGTACGAATGGCTGAGCGGGAACAACCTCTTTTCCGGTTCTTTTGTGGAGGTCGCGACGCATCATACACTTACTCCACCGCCATCTTTAAGTACACATATAGCAACGATCTCACCAATGGTTGAGTCAGCAATCCTCAAAGCACTGGCGAAAGACCCCGCTGAACGCTTCGCGAGCATGGAGGATTTCGTGCGTGCCTTTACACAGGGTAGCAACATTGGGGAACCCTATCACATACAGCTATCGCCTGACGAGGAACTATCTTCCAGGACGGAGCCGCTTCCCTCCATGCAAGGGGTGAATATCCTGCCGCTACAAGAGACAACCATCACCACCTATCGTGGACATGCAGCCCCGGTGAATGCTGTGGCATGGTCTCCGAGCAACAGACAAGAAGCGGCACACTACCGCAGCCACCTCGCATCGGGCGGCGAAGACGGGACGGTACAGGTGTGGGATGCCATGACCGGTCGTAAAATCTCGACCTACCGTGGTCATTCTGGGGCAGTAAGTGCCATAGCCTGGTCGCCCGATGGGAGATGGCTTGCCTCGGCGGGGATAGATTGCACGGTACAGGTGTGGGCGACGGCTACTATGCGCAACATATGTACGTATAACAGGCATACCGAAAAGGTAACGGCCCTGGCATGGGCACCAGCGGGGGGATTGACGTCATCGGCGGGACATGGCCCCCTCATCGCGTCCGCGAGCGCGGATAGCAGCGTACACATCTGGGATGCCGCAACAGGACTCAGACAATTCATGTACCGCGATCATTCGCATCCCATTCAAGCCGTGGCATGGTCTCCTGACGGACAGTACATTGCATCAGGCGGCGAAGATATGACGGTACAGGTCTGGAAGGTGCCTGCCAGGGATGTGGCCGCGGGAAAAATACTACTCACCTCGCGAACCTTCTCCAATACACTCAATACGGTGGCGTGGTCTCCGAATGGACAATACATCGCGTCTGGCGGTGCCGATCAGGTGGTTGAGGTATGGGAAGCCAGCACTGGAGACACTCTCTGCGCCTATCAGCAGCATCAGTTCACCGTCAGTGCCGTCGCCTGGTCGCCTGACGGGTCGCGTATCGCGTCGGCAAGCTTTGACAGGACGGTACAACTATGGGATGCCGCAAGCGGAGAAAATACGGTGCTTTACCCCGGCCATGCAAACTGGGTCTACGCGGTCGCGTGGGCCAAAAGTGGGCAATACATTGCCTCGGCCAGTAGCGATAAAACGGTGCAGGTGTGGCTGGCGGTGTAAATTATTGATCCCAAAACATCCTTGCAACTTCAGCTACTTATGATATACTATTGTACAGTTGCACAATCCCAGGATATTTACTTTACTTTCACGCCCAATGAGCATTGAATCCTTCCTTTTTTCAGAACCGAGGTAAGCGATGGCATTAGAAGAACTTCAAAATGGTCGTTATCGCCATATACGTCTGCTTGGTAGCGGCGGCATGGGCGAAGTTTATCTTATGAACGACACCCGCGTAAATCGACAAGTTGCGATCAAGGTTATTCGCTCTGAAGGTGCCTCTTATCCCGGTGCCGATTCCGCCAAAGATGCCGCTCGTCTTTTCCAACGTGAAGCAAAGGCAATCGCCGCGCTCGAACACCCCAACATCTTGCCCCTCTACGACTTTGGCGAGGAAACCCATGATGAGATCATGATGAGCTACATGGTCATGCCATTTTGCTCAGAAGGATCACTGGCAACCTGGCTGCGTCAGAGCGGTACCACTATCACACTTTCATCGCAAGATATTGCTCATCTGGTGGAGCAGGCTGCTGATGCCCTCCAATATGCGCACGATCATCAAGTCATTCACCTGGACGTCAAACCGCCTAACTTCCTTTTGCGTAGCAATCGCAAGTATCCTAACCGTCCAACGCTGCTCCTGG
Source organism: Ktedonobacteraceae bacterium (assembly GCA_051004815.1). GTDB lineage: Bacteria > Chloroflexota > Ktedonobacteria > Ktedonobacterales > Ktedonobacteraceae > JBBQXY01. The sequence continues at coordinate 3,485 of JBPCJY010000247.1, read as the reverse complement.
CTGACTTTGGTATTGCTCGCAGCAGTGCCACGGTTTCCAATTCCAGTCGCACTATTCGTGGCACCCCTACCTCCATGGCACCTGAACAATGGAGTAGTACGCCTGTGGCTGCCTCTGATCAGTATGCCCTGGCGGTGATGGTGTACGAACTGCTGACGGGTCGCCCTCCTTTTGTGGGCGGCATGGAACAATTGATGTACCAGCACTTCAATGTTCAACCCCCTCCGCCCAGCACATACAATCCGCAACTGCCTAAAGAGCTTGACGCAGTGATGCTGCGTGCATTAGCAAAGAAACCAGAAGACCGTTTTCCGGCTATTACCGACTTCGCCACTGCTTTTGAGCAGATAGTACATCTCATGCCGCCCGAACTGGTTATTGGGACAAAGCCGTCAAGTTCGAACGGCTTGACCAACGATCTTCGCACAACACTGGCTATTAGCTCGGCAGAGGCGCAATTTGGCACCAGTCGTATGATCACACTGCCAGGAGGAAGTCAACATGTCAGGGTAACGATCCCGCCAGGGGTCTATGATGGGCAGGTTATCCATCTACCGGGCCAGAGTCTTGGCAATGGCAATGCGACCATTCCGGTGAATGAACTCGTTCTGACTATCGCTATTGCTAATCCTGAAGTAGTGCTTTCGTCGCCTAATACGCTCAGTTCCGCACATACAATAATCACGCCACCAAGCCAGGGGCAACAGACATTTGATTCCGTTGCGGATCATAATCTCCCGACGATAGCATCGGCTGCTTCCAGCCCGCAAACGCCAGAGAAACAACCACTGACGCCACCGAAGAAAAAACGGGCTGCCCCCCTTGCAGCGATCATCAGTATTATCTCAGTGCTTGTCGTATTGCTGATTATTGGTAGTGTAGGATACTTTTATATCAACTATAACAATGGTCGTCAGGCCGGGGTGAATGCCTTAAACGTAACGCAAGCACAAACGGCGACGGCTACCGCACATTCAGCGAAAGCGACGGCTACCGCCACCCCGAAACCGGCCAATGGCCTCTTTATCGCTGGCACGTATAATGGCTCGATGACGGATGAGATAGCGAATCAGACTTCAAGTATCTCGATATTTGTAGGACAAAGCCAGGGAAGTGGCGTCTTGACTGGATCGTTTACATACAGGTCAGGTTCAACTGGAACGTATCAGATCAAAGGGATCATCGATATGCAAGGTAATTTCTCTTTTACCGTTCAGCAACCTGCCGGGAAACAACCGCTTTACTTCCATGGACAATATCAACCAGGAAACTACCTGAAAGGGAATTTTTGCAATAGCAGTACGAACTCCTGTAGTGCGGATACGGGCTATTTCAATGCCGGCCCAAAGTTTTAAACCCTACTGCTGTTGCTGTTGGGGCATTGACTGCGTCTGCGACTGTGATTGCACCTGATCGCGGTCGTCTGTTTCATAGGCAGTCGCAATCCAAGTTGGTTCCTCCAGAGGTAATTCCGCGGCGAGTGGTGCTTGCGAGGGTGCGATGCGAACGGTGACGGCTAATTCGCTCTCGGCCTTGCCGCGGAACACGCCGCGTGTGGGTGGCACATCGGCATAATCGCGTCCAATGGCCACACGAATGTGCCGTTCATCGGTGAGGGTATCGTTAGTGGGGTCAAGGCCAATCCAGCCAAGCTCCGGCAAGAAGGCTTCCACCCAGGCATGCGTGGCCTCTCCGGTAGTACGTTCCTGGCCGCGACTCGGCAGATACAAGTAGCCACTGACGTAACGGCAAGGTATTTGCAGATGGCGTACTAACGTAATCATAATATGTGCCAGGTCCTGGCACACCCCTTTGCGCAGGAGTAACGCCTCATCAATCGGTGAATCGACACGAGTGGCTTTGGGGGTGTATTCAAAGGTGCTGTGTATCGCGCTATTCAATGCACGCAATACCGTCAGTGGGTCGGCTCGTCGCTGCACGTCCAGTTCATCTGCCAATTCGTAGAGCAGTTCGGTTGGGTCGGCAAAGTGACTTGGCATCAGCGTGTCCCAATAGTCGCCATTCTCGGTAATCGCGTCCAGTTCATCCCATGCTCGCGGGGTCAACGCCTCGGGTAGCGGTGGGGGCGCGGTCACATCGACCAGGGCTTCGGCTGTGATAGTAAGTTGGCTATGAAAATTGGGTACGTCGAAGTGATGCACGCGGTTGCCAAACTCTCCCCGGTACGCCATGATGCGTGAGCGCGGGCTGGTATGGAGACGAAAATCCAGACAACGCTGGCTGCCTTCGCTGCGTGGCTGGATGCGCACTTCCATGATACTTTCGCTGATCGGGGTACTATAGCGAAAGCGCGTTATATGACGAATGGTGTAATACATGCTGCTTGTATCCTCCAACCACAACAGATTTAGGCTTGTTCCGCGCCGCGGGACGTGAGAGCAACGTCAATGGGATAGGCAATATAGGTGTGATAGAGTCCGCTATGAATAAGGGTACATTGCCGTTGAATGCTCTCCAGGTACTCATGCACATCGCCATCGAGAATCTCATCAATATGGGCAAAGTCGAGGGTTGCTCGCAAGCGACCGGCAAGTCGTTCAGCGCGTCCGGTGCTGCGTCCGCCGAGAGATTTCGCGATTGCCTGGAGTGCCACCTGCATCATCGCACAGGCAAAACGGATTGAGCGCGGGGCTTCCGCGTTTAAAAGCAGGAACTCGACAATATGGGCGGGACGGATCGTCGCGGTATAGACTTTGCAGTACGCTTCAAATGAGGCGCAAGAACGCAGGAGTTCCACCCAGACGCGGTAGTCGAGTGGCTCATCCTCGTAATCTGTTGCGCCCGTCAGGAACTTCGCGAAATGGGTGTCCAGCAGGGCGGCGGTAGCCGTCGTCCGTTCGAGAAAGCGGCCAACGCGAATAAATTGCCAGCCTTCGCTATGGCTCAAGGTCGCATCTGTAATACCCTGGAAAAGATAAATGCCCTCTTTCACGTTATTGAGGAATCTATGTTGTTCCGCGTACCATATCTTTTCCATGCTGGACTCCTTTACGCGCAGAAAAAGGCGATTGAGTTGTTCCCACATCTCAGAACTGATCTGCTCACGCACCTGGCGTGCATTTTCGCGTGCCGCCTCAATACAATACACGATGGATGAGGTGTTACTCGCGTCAAAGGTCAGCAGATGGGTAATGCTATAGGCGTCGATGTCGCCTTCCGGCAAGGGGATACGCAAGCTGCGCAGGAGCATGTGCCAGCGCATGCTTGTATCCTCACCTGTCTGATCGAGCATCTGGGCCAGGTGGACATCGATGAGACGCGCTGTATGTTCCGCTCGTTCCAGGTAGCGACTCATCCAATAGAGACTTTCTGCCACGCGAGAGAGCATGATTTCACCTCACTGCTTGTGAATGATTGCCACCAATGCAACAGTAGCTACCAGGGCGAAAGCCAAGGTCGCCCCCCCCCTACACGCAGAGCGCGCCTCCCGATACCGTCACCTCGTGGGGGCGGACCCCGCATCC
>JBPCJY010000246.1:0-22583 GCA_051004815.1 Ktedonobacteraceae bacterium | reverse complement strand
ATGTGTGCTTTGGGAAGGTTTGTGCTACCTTCCCTTCTGGGTCTATGAGCAGGTCCCAGGGTGGGTGTTGTTAAAAGAACACCCCCCCCCTGGAACCTGCTCACTAATCCTGCTTGACAATTCGTCTATCCCCTTCTACAATAATCTCAATTACCACTACAACACATTCTCAACACTCATTGAAGGACACGCTCTATGATGCCTGACTTGACAGGTCAACAGTTCGGCAACTATCGCCTTGTGCGTCTTCTGGGAACAGGCGGATTTGCCAGCGTCTACCTGGGCCAACATGTGCGCATTGCCTCGCAACAGGCCGCGATCAAAATCTTGCACCTGTTCGGCGTCGATGCCCAGGCCTTTCAGCAGGAAGCGGAAACGACCGCCTCACTCGACCATCCCCATATCGTCCGCCTGCTCGACTTTGACCTGCACCAGGGAACCATGCCCTTCCTCATCATGGGCTATGCCGCGCAAGGGTCATTGCGCAATCGTCATCCCAAAGGCACTCCACTGCCGCTTTCCACAATTATTCAATATACCAAAGAGATTGCCTCTGCCCTCCAATATGCCCATGACAACAACATCATTCACCGCGACATCAAGCCAGAGAATATTCTCATCGGGCGGCGCGACGAACTCTTGCTCAGCGACTTTGGCATCTCCGTTCTCTCCAAAACGGGGCGCACCTCCCTTGAGGGCAGCTATAATATTGGCGGCACGGCGGAATACATGGCACCAGAAATGTTTCGTGGCAAACCCGAAAAAGCCAGCGACCAGTATGCCTTGGGCATTGTCGTCTATGAGTGGCTCTCTGGCACACCCCCATTCACCGAAGGCAATCCCATCCAGCTTGGCTTCCAGCACACCCATGAAGAAGTCCCGCCGCTACGAAAAAAACTACCCTCGCTTGCATCCCACTTGGAAGCAGTCGTTATGCGTGCATTGGCAAAAGATTCAAATGACCGCTTCCCCTCTATCCAGGCATTCGCCGATGCTCTGGAAGAAGCAAGCCAAGCAGCACTGCCACAAGTGATACCTCCTAAAGTATTGCAACCTGCCAGACCAATGCCACTAATAGGAACACGGTTGCTAACTTATCAAGGCCATGCAGAAGCGGTGTACGCAGTGGCATGGTCGCCGGATGGTACTCGGCTAGCCTCAGCCTCTGATGATAAGACGGTGCAGATATGGGATGCCGGCAGCGGACGGCTGCTCCGCACCTATATCGGCCATACAGACCATGTGTTTGAGGTAGCGTGGTCACCCGATGGCACACGACTAGCCTCCGGTTCTGATGATGATACGGTGCAGATATGGGATGCCAACAGCGGACGACTACTCCACACCTATACCGGTCATGCGGAAGCTGTAGTTGCAGTAGCGTGGTCGCCGGATGGAAAACGGCTAGCTTCAGGTTCTGATGATAAGACGGTGCAGATATGGGATGCCACCAATGGGCAATTACTCCGCACATATACGGGTCATACAGAAGCCGTGACTGGCGTGATGTGGTCACCCGATGGCACACGACTAGCCTCAGGTTCCGAGGATAAGACGGTTCAGGTGTGGAATACCACCAATGAGCGATTGCGCTTCGAATATACCAGACATTCAGACGCTGTGATTGGAGTAGCGTGGTCACCGAATGGAAAACGGCTAGCTTCAGGTTCTGATGATAAGACGGTGCAGATATGGGATGCCACCAATGGGCGATTACTCCGCACATATACGGGTCATACAAATTACGTATATAGGGTGGCATGGTCACCGGATGGCACACGACTAGCCTCGGGATCCGAGGATAAGACGGTGCGGATATGGGATACCGCCAATGGGCGATTGCTCCGCACATATACTGGCCATTCAGATGCTGTTATTGGAGTGGCGTGGTCACCAGATGGCACGCGACTAGCCTCAGCGTCTCGGGATAAGACGGTACAGGTGTGGCAGGTTGTATAATGGCGAGTAGGCTATATACTAAAATGGTACTATAAATTATTGCATCTTATAACAGCATAGAACACTTGAGGAAACCATGAACCGGGCCTTACTGCTCCAGCGTGTCTGGCGCCATTCTCCGAAGCAGCTTGCAACATCCCAGCAGCACACACGTCGTCCAGCCAGCCTTACACAGAGCACGAGCCGCTTTCTGCCACCGCAGCTACTTATCCTTTTGGCAATGGTCTCTCTTCAACTTGGCGCGGCCTTTGCGAAAAGTCTTTTTCCCGTTGTTGGTTCAACGGGTACGGTTTTCTTGCGTTTAGCCTTTGCCGCCATCGTACTGATGCTCATGTGGCGTCCTCGCTTACGCGGCTATGCACGCAAAGACTACATAGCGGTCGTGCTTTTTGGCGTAACTATGGCAGGACTCAATGGCTTTTTCTATGCCGCACTCGCCCGGTTGCCGCTTGGCATTGTCGTCACCCTCGAATTTGTTGGGCCGCTGAGTATCGCGCTGTTTTCATCACGGCGTAAAATAGATGTCTTCTGGGCCTTGTTCGCGGTAGCAGGCATCATCTTGCTCGCCCCCATCAACGGGGCAACAGTCGATCCGCTGGGGGTGGGACTCGCACTTATAGCGGGAGCATTTTGGGCGGCCTACATCTTGCTCAACGTTCGCGTCGGACAAGCCTTTCCAGGTGGTACAGGCTTAGCCCTGGGCATGAGTATCGGTGCTCTGGCAACTCTCCCCTTTGGAGTGACAAGTCTCCCAATAATCTGGCACGATCCTTCCGTCCTACTCATCGGCTTAGGCGTAGCTGTGCTCTCTTCAGTGATTCCATTCTCTTTGGAAATGGAAGCCCTGCGGCGGATGTCTGCTCGCGTCTTTGGTGTGTTGATGAGCATGGACCCGGTAATGGCAGCCCTCATTGGCTTCCTGGTACTTGGCGAAACAGTCGGCCTACGCGCCCTTATCGCCATGGCACTCATTGTTATAGCATCGAGTGGCGTCTCCTTCGGCGGCAAATCCAGCAACCACCCCGTTCAACATGACTCGCACATAGACCAGCTATGAGTATTGCTGTATGACAAGCAGAAACGTTTTATTATAGAACAAACATTCTATAATAGCAATATTTCTTAAAATAGATCAAAATACTTTAAAAACATCAGTATATGTGGTAATCTCTTACATATATCGAAGTATGCTGTTGCCCGTAAAGTCTCTTCGTCTGCTTGCATCAAGAAAGGAGCAAGAGGTTCGTTTGTCCCCTTTTTCTTCATGAAAAAGAGCACCACCTCAAGGGTAGCTATGAGTACATTAGAAGTTGGATTGGATAACCTTTCTGTAGTTGATTACCGAAATATATTTGAGGCTATCACACGTATTTTGAAAAGCGATGAGAGACTTTTTACTATTCAAGATACATCGGTAACTTTTGATGTTGATAAACTTGCTGATGCTGTCGCGCACCAGTTCGCTGCAAGCAACCACTATCCATTTGAGAACAAGGACGGCACGTCACTGGCAACCATTCACATGGCTACAATCAGTCAGAAAGAGGCATTTAGCGAACAATTCGAACGTTTAATTGTACAAGAATTGCGTGCGTCTTTCGAGAACGCCCTTCTCCAGCAGAAGCCTGAATATAGCTCTATTCCAGCCTTTATTCGTCGCTTGCCCAAACCGATTACTACCTTCTCTACACCGAGACTTTCAAACGAGACAAAGAGCGGGCTAAAGTACGAATTGGACAAAGAGCATCCTTTTGAGAAACAACGCCTTCACATCCAACCAAAACATAGCGGAAATGAGCCGCGCTTAAAAGGACACAAACTCACAATTCAGGTTCAGGACATTAAAAATTTTGACCAACAACTCATGGACGGGATTTGCAGTTATCTAAAGACGCAAGCTGTGGATGAAGACGATATAGATGACGCCAAAGAAACCTTGCAGCTTATGGCCCAAAAGGAAGATTCATCCTTTGCTATGCTTCGTGCAGTATTCATTCGTGAATCGCTCGCTCGCATTCAACGGAGTGCCAAAGTATCTTACCTGACATATCTATATAAAGCGATGAAAGCTCGAAGGATTACAGACCCTAAGAAACAGGCCGGCATCGAATTGCTCGGTATTCTCATTAAGCGACTTCAGCTTGCGAACGAGTATATCGGGCGCGAGGAAGATGGGTACTATGCAGTGACATATCAGGGAACAAGGCTCAATCTTCGCGATCTGTTTTCCCGTTCAGATGCGCTCAATATCCTTCCCATTATCACAGAGATTGAGGGGTCACTTGGGGAAAGCACTGATTACGTAGAAGGATCAAAAACGTTTGTCAATGGTCTCAAGCTCAAACTCAATGGGAAAGTTCAAATACATGGCGGCAACGGACGACCTGTCTTCGACTATTATACTGCTCTACTCGAACCGGGAAGTAAGGCATACCAGCAACGAGCGGTAGAAGCTTCGTCACCATCGCACTTCCGCGAGCAGGTCTTGAAAGTGGCCTTACTCTACTACTTTGTCTTCGTTAATATGAGCGATCCCAGGTATAATCCCGCGGACGATTTCGAACGCGACATTCTCAAAGTATTTCGAGAGGGAAGCGATGACGACAAAGATGAAGCATTGCGACAACTACAACAGAAGATTGTTCCAACTGCGCCAGGCAACCTGAACCTCTTGAGAACCACTTTAGTGGAATTTCTCGAACTTCCCAAAAATAGCACCGGTCACCACTCACAGCCGCTTGTCTTGAGCCTGAAAAAAGATGTCCTGGTGAAGGATGTTGATAGTATGCTAACTCACAGCAACTTCTTTCAGGATGACGTTATGACTAATGATGGCAAAGACGCACTCAAATATATTGCGGTCGAAGGGGCTAATGCCAGCCAGGATGTTTTGTGCAAGCTTCCCCTCCAGCTGATGTTTGAGCCGATAGACTTCTATGAGACAGACGACGGACGCGAAAGATTTATGATGAGCTATGAAACGGCAGGAGTACAAGTTTTACCAATTTTCCTCGCTCCTTACGACAGTGCTAAGAATTTGCCTGGCCGCTATAAAGCCGTATTTCAGGAGAATAGCCGTGTTGTCCTCTGTTATCGTCATCATCCCAATGTTGCACCTGACTCGGAACCAGCTTTCGTATATCGTTTTACCTACCAACTTCTTGCCTATGTCTTCATCAAATTGCTTGCTGATAGTATTACCGAAGTAGAAAAGCGCAAGCTCTTCTTTCCCATTGCTTGCATCCATGCGCAGCAAAAAGCAGTAGATGAACCATACAAAAAGTATGATGATGAAGAATTTATGCACGCACTCTCCAAGACACTTGCTCATCTTCTCGCCGAGGATTATACAGCCAGTTCACAGGGCTTTCACCTCGATACTTTGCTCAACAAGGATGGCATCTTTAAACTCGGTAATGCGCTCTACTCCCTCTATTCGGCATTACCGCGCCGTTTCCAGCTTTCCTCATCCTCACAGGTTCTGCGTCGCCAGCTTGATAAACTTGCTATCGTTGTGGTATCCAGCAGAAGAAGTGACATGAATAGGAAAACGCCAGATACGTATCAGGCAACTGTTTATGGGGAAGTCATTGGTATTGAAAGGCAAGCGGATGGATATGTTCGTATTGGCACGCTTTCCACCTTTTCTGCCAACCAGCCATCGTATCTCATGTATGAGCAACCCGCCGCGCTTATCGCTCAAGTTAAAGCCTGTTATGCGCAGGGATATCATCATTTTCTCTTCGTTGCACACGCCCCTTACAGTAGAACCTTACACATATCCGATAAGAACCGTACCGAGGATCTCTTTTTCATGAGTAGGACAGTTATTCAAGCCATGCGCGATGTCGGAACAGGTATCAAAGTATACCCTATCTTCTGCGACAGATACTACGTTGTCAATCCACAGCGTCGTAAGAAGAATGCATTAGCTGCCGACTCTCTCTACATTGATGATCTGGGAGAATTGTCATACCTGGCGTTAGATCCTAGCAGGCGTGCGCTGATCTTTCTTAATCTATTTAGCGGTATCAATGTGAATCAAAATCCCGTCTACAATGGGGTCATGTCTTACTCCACGCTGGTCAACGTGTATGAGAATGACACGACCTATGATCAATATATCTGGTCAGACCTTCTCAGCGAAAATATCCCCCAAGCACTCAAAGGTGATATGGTTGATTTCATTACTCTCCTGCATTTCTCACGCTACGAAAAACCGCGTGATCTCGGCTTTAAACTCGATCCGTACACACGTATTATTGGCAACACGTCTATCGGCAAAATCGCCGTTTTTCCTCATATGCGAGCAAACGTGCGCTTCAATATGCTGGCTTTTCTTACCCTTGTGCGAGCCGTCCTGAACAAAGAACCATACTAGTAAGAGAGATAGCACCTGATGGAAGAACAATCGCAAGATTCTCCTGCCCCTCAGAGCACATTTGCCGAGGATATGGGGCGTCTATTTGAAATTGGCTTCAATACCGGCGTACTGGCATCCATCCAGCAGCACACTGCTATTACTACGTATTTTGGCGACCTCTATAAACAAGACCTTGCTTCGCTGCACTTTCAACCGCTTTATACAAAACTCTGTGAACGGAGTGGTGTCATTAGCACATGGGATAAGGAGACGCTCGAACGCTGGCTACTCTACCTCCTGCAAAAAGGCTATCTGGGTGGTCTCAATTTTTTCACCGAATATATTGAGTCATTCAGCCACGAAAAGCCTCACAAACCCCGTAGCATTGTCTATGCACAGTGCAATTTTTATGGACCCAGCAGTTTAGAAACATATCATAAAAATGAGAGAACAGCCGCTCACGAACTCATGGGACAATTCCATGCCCAGGGATACCCGATCACATTATCAGAAGAGAATATCCGCACGTATACCGGCAAAGGCAATTTTCTGCGTGCCGACCTTCTGTTGCTACTGCGCTATGCCAAAAAGTGGCGCATTCTCTGTATTGATCTTTCGGTTTTTGCTCTACGTTCACTCCGGGATGCTGGCGATCTTGCCAGTATCGAAAAAATACGACATATACTGACTACAGATATCTCTTACATGCGTTCAAAAAGCGTTTTTACGAATTTAGGCATTGATACCGACGCAGAAACTGCTTCCCCAGAAGTTCTCGCAGGCAAGCTCCGCCACTATTTCGCTGCCTTTAAACGCAATGATAAAGAGAGCATGAAGCTCATCCAGGCGGCAAGCTATGCCTATAGTTTCTATGGTTTTCTCAAGCAGCAAACAATTCTCAATGAAGAGGATGACGTGGTCTTTAATATTGTTGGATATACAGACCGGAGCATCAGTACGATATCGGCGAAAAAAGAGCAGCTTATTGTGTTAGAAACGTGTGCAGATATTTATAAACGGGCTCTGACTCGTCAGACAATCAATGATGAACGTACACATGTACTGGAAACTATCACAAAAGCGGCCGCCAGAGGCTTTCATGATGGTAAAACCTTCGTACGCAAACTGGTACAACTTGTTGATGAGGGCGATGGTACACATTGGCTCACGCATCAAGAAACTATTGGCAAATTTGTCAATACGCAAGCTCCTCTTGCACCTGACCTCATTAGCGATGAGATACGCCAGCAGCTCGAACCTAAGCAGTATGAGGGCCGGAGCATTCAATATATTCACGAGCAACTGACAAAACAAGCATTGGCGGGGCCGACCCCCTACCTCTTCCTTACAGGCAATCCCGGTATTGGCAAAACAACCGCCGTTGTCCAATTCTTGAAAGAGTGTTCTATGCGCGGAGAAGGTTTTCTTTTCTTGTATGTCAGTCCGCGTAAGCAGGTCAATCTCGACATCATCAAGAAGTTCCGCGAAGATGAGTTCGGTTTACAGTGCAATGATTTGCTGGCCCTTACAGCAAATACAGTGATTATTCATAGCAACCAGAAGAAACCTACCGTTCACTACTACTCAAAAAAGCGGCAGGATCGCTTTCGCGAGCATGGGGTGGATTTCATTTCTATGGAGAGCGAGGAGGCAGAGAAACAACGAGCCAGCCAGTGGAGATTAGAAGAAATTCAAGAAGGCTTGCTCATTGATAAGGGCGAACGCATTAGCGGCGTCCTTGATAGTCTATGTAGTGCTCTTTACGCATCTATAGATAAACCTCTTTCCAACGCCATAGTCGCAACGGTAGCCATCCAATCCCTAAAACGCACTCATCAAGGAACGAATACAACCCTTCGGCATCTCGAAAAGATTTTTCAAGGAGCGTACAGTAAAGGTAAAGGCGTTAATCCTGTTCAGATGCAAAATATTGCTCGCCGCATTCAACATATCTTCGTGATGATTGACGAAGTCACTGGCGACGAAAGCGGTGTCGAATTCATCGAGGGCATTCATACTTTCCTCCACAAATTTGAGTTACTTCCATCGGGATCATCAAAGTATGGAATCAATACGAAAATTATTGTTGCGGATGCCTCTATTGTTGATCCACAGATCATCACACAACACTTGTCTGAGACGACCTATGAACCGGACAAAATTTATTTTCGTCGCGTCACCGCTAAACATAATGCCATGCCTCTTTCCAGACAAGAGTTTCAATTCAAACATCTTCCCGCTGTTGTCATCAACACGAACGCTTATCCTGCTCGTTCGCTCCAGATAACGTATCATGTCGGCGTTGATGCGCTAGCATATGATGAAGAAACTTATACCGAACGCAGCAAACAGCTACAAAAAGAAATTCAGCAGCGCATTATTCAAGATATTTTATCCGTTCTTGATGCTCCTGACACCTCCCAGCTTCTGGTGTATATTCAAGATAAACAACGCCTTGCCAGACTCATTCAAGATGTGACGAAAATACGTGGCACCTTCCAACGTGAGATAGACTACTTAGAGATTCACGCAAATATCTCGGAAGAAGACCGAAAGTCTATTGAAAAATACCAGGACACAGTAAAGGTCATTTTCATGACCGCCTCAGCAAGTCGTGGCTTATCCTTCAAAAAGGCAAAACATATCCTGGTTGAAATTCCACATTTCGAGATTGAACAAAACTTGATGGAAATTCTTCAGGTTATTTATCGTGGTCGCGGCGGCAATCTTGACCAGGAGGAAAAGACTCTCACCTTTTACCTCTCAGAGCAGATTGTCTATGCTGAACAAATAGACCGCGCATTATCTGTTCGTGAAAATATGCTTCACTTGCTCAATATTCTTATCATTCTGAAAACTTCCATCATGACACGCATCGCAGGCAGCGGCGAAATCGGGTTGAAGCAGCAATTTATGATGATTCCCATAGGTGGGAAATCAGTCTTAGCAGCAGGAGACACCTTAACATCCAAAATGGGGAAGCTCATCAAAGATTTGCAAAATTTATCACACAGCCACTTGAACGACAAACGCCTTGAATTCGTCGCCAACCGTCTCATGGCTGTGTTGAATACTGCGCGTATTCGCTTGCTTCCATCACAGCAAGCGGACAAAGATGCACTCGTGAAACAGTCGTACATTCGTCTTATCACAACCTTCTCACATGAGTTTCACGATGCTGCCCGCAAAGATTTTTCTCATCTACTCGTTCTTCCACACATGGAACAAGCCTATATTGCCGGAGGACTTTTAGTCGTCCCCATCCAGAACCATGCTATTCAGGAAACATACTGGATAGATATCGAACGCACGCTCACAGAGCAGAACGTTGAGTTTGATCTCCTCCAAGCTATAGGGCAATTGAGTTATGACACGCGCTACCCCGACAGTGACCGTATGCTTTTGAAAGACGCCAAGGTGTTCCTTGAACATTTGAAAAGAACAGCAACAGGAGCAACATCCTATTATGAACAGGAGAGCGACCATGTAGACCAGCACTATGCTATTCCCCTGCTAGCTTTGTTAGCCCACAAAGAAATGAAAGCATACTTTGAGAAAAAACCAGAAAATGAAGAGGGTCCAATCGGTTCATTCCGTTCTCTTCTCACTACCTACGTTCGTACCCTCTACCCTGCTGATAGCATACTTCCCATTGGACAGAGTTATGACAATTTTCCTTTTGTAGTCTTCCGTAGCTTCAATCTGCGGGAAGCACGTCGTAAAATGTTCACTGACAAATACCTCTTCATGTCTCACGAACTCAATATTCTCAATATGTTGCTAGCAAGCAAAGAGGAGGAGTAAGTCTTAACTCTGGGGGATTTCTCACCACTGGCTGTGGATCTGCAAGATGCATCAAAGTCATGCGGTGAGTGCTGCCTATACACTCACCGCATGACTTTAATAAGCTGCATCTACCTGATCTTTTACAAACCTCACTCCACCACAGTTGTCATATGCATCACTACTACCGTCCTCCCCATCACCGTCTGCGCGATATAGCGCATATCCATCTCCTCCAACTCCCTCTTCTTGCCGAGCAACAATTTCGCCATCTCGAAGGCGTGGTTCAACTGCTCTTTCTCTAATTCATAGCCCAACTCGCGCATCTGGGCGGCGAGAGCGGCCCGACCTGACAACTTTCCAACGTGCATACGTCGATCAGCACTGGTTAGTCCAATGGATTCAGGCGTCATAATCTCGTACGTACGAGCATCTTTCAACACGCCATCCTGATGTATACCGCCTCCGTGAGCAAAGGCGTTAGCACCGACCACCGACTTTGTCCACTGTGGTTGCATGCCTGAGAGTTTCGCCACCAACCGGCTCGTGGGAATCAATTTCGTCGTGTCCACGCGAATATCCATAGCAAGATCGGCTGCACGAGTGCGAATCGCCATCACCACATCCTCCGTGGCGGCATTACCCGCACGCTCACCCAGACCATTGATACAGGTATCGACGCGCTCCGCACCATTGCGCAACCCTTCCAGCGCATTGGCAACCGCAAAGCCAAGATCATCATGACAATGCGCAGAGATACGCGCCTGGGGAAACTCCCGCTTGACATCAGCAACCAGTTGCCCAAACTCCCATGGCAGCGCAAAACCCACCGTATCGCAGATAGCGATAAAACGTACTCCCTCTTTGAGCACTGCCTCACACACCTCAAGGATGAAGTCATGCTCGGTTCGGCTGGAATCCTCTAAGGCAAAATCGACTCTTTCAGTGTAGCCGCGAGCGCGTGCGACTGCCGTGCGAGCCATTTCTCGCACCTCATCGCGTGTCTTGCCTAGCTTGACCTGCCGATGTAAAGGCGAGGTACTGATAAATGGATGAATAACCGGCATTTCAGCATCCTTGACCGCCTCCCACGCCAGATCAATGTCTGAGGCATTAGCACGCGCAATCGAACAAATCTCGGCGGTGCGCACTGTAGAAGCAATAAGTTGGATGCATTCAACTTCGCTGGGCGAGGATGCCGCGAAGCCACAATCCAGCGTATCAAAGCCCATTTCCGCCAGTGCCTGGGCAATTGCTAGTTTCTCTTCTGGGAAATAGTGAACGCCCGGTGTCTGTTCACCATCGCGCAATGTTGTTTCAAAAAACTTGATGATACGGGGTTCCGTTGTCATTAGTAATCACTCCTTCCGAAACGCCTTTGTTCCGACTCACTTGCATATCTGACCCCATTCTCTAGTAAAAATTATACGCACTTTACCAAAGGAACCGCAAGAACCAACAATGGCACAACGCCAAAGCTCCTTATCCAGCCTTGACAAAACAGACATGTTATCGCTACAATATCATACGTGAACAATTATCTATCCATTCTCGCGGCTGAAAGCCGCACCGCTTGCCGACGGAGAATCACCTTCCGCTTTCTCGCGCTACGAAAAGAATAGAGAAGTAGCTCTCTTTGCACATCAACTACTGACCCATCATCTACTGCTGGCACACAGCCTGATTCTGTTGTCGGCAGCATTACTGGAGGAAGTACACTATGTCCAATAGACCAGCCATTCTGGCCGAAGGGCTTCAAAAACATTATGGGAAAACACACGCCCTTGACGGGCTTGATTTAATTGCCGAGGAAGGGACCGTCCTGGCGGTCCTTGGCCCCAATGGCGCAGGCAAAACCACAGCCGTGCGTATCCTGACAACGCTCTTGCGTCCCGATGCTGGACGAGCCGAGGTTGCCGGGCTGGATGTCGTCAAACACGCCGATACACTGCGAGCGCGTATAGGTCTGGCTGGCCAATATGCCGCCGTCGATGAATACCTCACCGGATACGAAAACTTGAAAATGTTCGGGCAACTCTATCACTTATCAGGCGCAGCGGCACGCCGACGTGCCAACGAACTCCTCGAACGCTTCGATCTGGTCGAAGCCGCCGGACGCACCGTCAAAACCTACTCTGGCGGCATGCGCCGTCGCCTCGATCTAGCGGCGAGCTTGATTATGACGCCACCAGTGCTTTTCCTGGACGAACCCACCACGGGCCTTGATCCACGCGGTCGCCTCGCCATGTGGGAAGTTATTAGTAACCTTGTCGCCGACGGCACAACAGTGTTACTCACCACACAGTACCTGGAGGAAGCCGACCAACTCGCCAATATGATCGCCGTCGTCGATCATGGACGCGTGATTGCCAAAGGCACCTCTGATGAATTGAAAACCCAGGTTGGTGGCGAACGGCTCGAACTTACCATAGCACGCGGCGGCGATCTGGATGCCGCCATGCGAGCAGTGTACCCCTACAGTCTGGGCGAAATCCAGGTCAACACAGACCTCCGTCACCTGATCGTACCCGTGGCCAATGGTGCGCAACTCCTCGCTGACGTTGTGCGCGATCTCGATGCCGCGCAAATTCCCCTGGAAGACTTAGCACTGCGCCGCCCAACCCTGGACGATGCCTTCCTTTCACTGACCGGACGTGCCGCTACCACAGCTGATTTGCCTTCAGATACTGCTACGCCAATCGCTCAACCAACCGGAAGGAGTACACGTTGAACAGCACCAATTTCCACAAAACAGCAGCATTGAAGCCACTGTCGCGCCCTGCCCTCTACTGGACGTTCGCCGATGCCTTCGTCCTGGCAAGGCGTCACCTGGTCCAAATCCCTCGTATCCCGGAGGAACTGATCTTTGCGACGATCCAACCGATCATGTTCGTCCTGCTCTTCCGCTACGTGTTTGGCGGTGCAATCGCGGTCAGTGGCACCAGTTATGTCAATTACCTCATGGCTGGCATCTTCGCCCAAACCGTCATCTTCGGCGCGACGACCACCGGTATTGGCTTGGCTACCGACCTGCAACGTGGCTTGATCGACCGCTTCCGCTCATTGCCCATGGCGAAATCAGCCGTCCTCACCGGACGCACCATCTCCGACCTGGTACGCAACACGTTCGTCGTGTTTGTCATGTGGATGGTCGGCTTGCTGGTCGGCTTCCGGCCTGATGGCAATATCCTTTCCTGGTTGGCAGCCGCCGCAATGCTCCTGCTCACCAGCTTTGCCTTCTCATGGATTTCGGCAACCATCGGACTGATCGTGAGCAGCGTAGAGGCGGCGCAATCCGCTGGCTTCATCTGGCTCTTCCCATTGACCTTCGCCAGTAGCGCATTTGTGCCAACAAAGAGCATGCCCACCTGGCTGCGAACCTTCGCGGAACATCAGCCAGTCTCGCTCATCGTCAACGCTGTGCGCGGCCTCCTCCTCAACCAGGCCGATACCGCGACCATCCTACAGGCACTCGCCTGGTGCATAGGCATCCTCGTCGTCTTCATCCCCCTCTCAGTCTGGGCCTACGGACGGCGAACCGCACGCTAACAGCGTTCTGAATAGGGTTGTTAGGGGCTATCGCCCCTAACCGGGGGTTTGGGGTGTCCCCCAAATTCTCTACTTATCAAACCAACTATACGGATAGTTCGCATCATCAAAGGCCTGGGCCACAGGTGTCAACTTCAATGGATAGAACGTATCCACCATCACCGCCAACTCCTCCGTGCGCTCCGCGCCCAGACTCTTTTCCACCGCCCCCGGATGTGGCCCGTGCGGAATACCTCGCGGATGCACGGTGATCGACGAACGCTCAATACCGCGGCGGCTCCCAAAATTGCCATTGACGTAGTACAGCACTTCATCGCTATCGATATTGCTATGGTTATAGGGTACCGGAATCGAGAGCGGATGATAATCCAACTTGCGCGGCACAAACGAACAGACCACAAAATTCGGCCCCTGGAACGTCTGATGCACGGGAGGCGGCTGGTGTACACGACCAGTAATCGGCTCAAAGTCGCCAATATTGAAAATCCACGGATACTCGCAGCCATCCCAGCCAACCGTGTTGATGGGATGGAAATCATACCAGTAGCTGGTGATCGTGTTGCCAACCTTCACGCGCACCTCAAAGTCTCCGCGCTCGGTATGCGTCACCAGTTCTTCCGGTCGGCGGATATCGCGTTCGCAATAGGGAGAATGCTCCAGTAATTGACCATTCTTGTTCTGATAGCGGTGCGGCGGCTCAATGGTGCCATGAGCCTCGATTACAAAGAAGCGTGAAGCGGGGCTATCGGCAGGTATATCAAAACGAAAGGTCGTACCACGAGGAATAACGATGTAATCGCCCTCGTGATAGGGCAGCAGACCAAAATTCGTCTCCAACACACCATGCCCATCATGCACAAAGTAGACTTCATCGCATTCCGCATTGCGATAGAAGTAGTCCATGGCAACATCGGGCAAAGCAACTGCGAGAGCCACATCCTTGTTAAACAGCAACACTTGCCGCCCCAGCACCGCGTCACCGCCAGGCGTCATCCCAGCAGTTTTCGTGTGGTGATGCCGCTGCACTCCCTCGTTCCACTCCTCGTATCCCACGTCCATAAACCGTGCGACTTTTTTTACTCGCGTCGGTGGATAGTGATAGTAGATGTTCGAGTAGTTACCAGAAAAGCCTTCGGTACCAAAAAGTTCCTCGGAATAGAGCGTTCCGTCTGGTTTGCGAAACTGTGTATGTCTTTTCAGGGGTACCTGCCCCAAACGATGATATGCTGGCATATGTCTATCTCTCCTGATAGTTCGTTCGTTACACTATACGGTTCCGCAATACGCCAATGCCCTCAATTTCCAATTCGATTACTTCGTCACGTTGGAACCAGGGATGCACCTCAGTTCCAATTTCTAGCAGGCAGCCGGTCCCCACTGTACCAGACCCCAACACATCGCCCACCCGCAAACGTGCATTACGCGAGGCATAGGCAATCATCTGGGGAAAGCTATAGAAAATGTCTTTAAAGTTGCCGCGTGAAATTTCTTTGCCATCGACACGGGCCACCATCGTCATATCGTAACGTTCATCTGCTCCACTTTCATAGCGACGTGAAACCAGTTCATCGGCAGCATCTTGTGGCGAAACCAGCGTTCCCGCACCACTCCCTGGACGGCGCGAGGCCAGTTCATCGGGCGTGACAATCCAGGGGCCGAGCGAGGTCGCAAAATCTTTGCCTTTCCCTGGCCCAAGATTGAGCTTCATATCCTGCCGTTGGAAGTCCCGTGCGCTCCAATCATTCATGATGGTGTAGCCAGCGATATAGCTTGCCGCCTCCTCCACCGGAATATCCTTGCCTTCTCGCCCGATCACACAGGCAATCTCCAGCTCGATGTCCAGTTCTTTGCTACCCACTGGATAGGGAACTTCCTCGTCATGCCCATAGATCTCGCTGTTATTCGTGAAGTAAAAGGTTGGTATCTCGTACCACTCCGGGATCATTCCCACGCCGCGCCTGGCACGCGCCGCCTTGACATGCTGCTCAAAAGCATAAAAATCACGCACCGAGGGCGGCTCTGGAATGGGCGCATACAGCACCACCTCATTGAGCATATACTCTTTCCCCAGGCTTGTTCGTACAGGCAAAACCATACCAAAGGGTGGCTCCGCGGTCGGCAGCATTGCCGCCGAACCATCAATAATGTACTCTTCCCCCTGTCCTTCAATAGCCTTCCGTGCCTGCGCTACCCCATCGGGATCGCGCAACAGTTCCAGTACCGTCGGATAGTCGAGTGTGATAATACGTTCGCCATGCACAACACCAGCACGAGGAGAGCGATCAGGCGTTCTGAACGTCACCAGTTTCATGTTACAGATTTCCTCGCAGTTCCTGTTCGCGCTCCAATGCCTCAAACAGGGCCTTAAAGTTGCCTTCACCAAAACCGCGTGCGCCTTTGCGTTCGATCACCTCAAAGAAAACGGTTGGGCGGTTCACCACAGGCTTGGAAAAGACCTGTAACAAGTAGCCCTCGTCATCATGATCGATGAGAATACCCAGATCCTCAAGCTCGTGAATATTTTCAGCAATAGGGCCAACACGATCCAACACCGTCTCATAGTAATTGCCCGGCGTTTTCAAAAACTCTACGCCGCGCTCCTGTAAGCCCCGCACAGTCGTAATAATGTCTGAGGTATTGAGAGCCAGGTGCTGCACACCAGGACTGTAGTAGAAATCCAGATACTCCTCAATCTGCGATTTGCGCCGTCCCGCGGCAGGTTCGTTGATGGGAAACTTAATACGCCCACTACCATTCTGCATAACCTTAGACATGAGCGCGGAATATTCTGTGCTAATGGCCCGATCGTCAAAGTGGACAAGCTGCTTGAAGCCCAGCACACGTTCAAAAAATGCCACCCACTCGTTCATCTTCCCCAACTCGACATTACCCACGACATGATCGATACCAGCCAATCCAGCCGGACGCGCTCGACGTGGCACATTCGTCTGCTCTGGCCGATAGCCAGGCAAGAAAGTGCCTTTATAGTCCTGGCGTTCCACGAAGACCAGCACCGTGTCACCATAGAGCGCAATCGAGGATAACGTGACCATCCCATAGTCATCTCTTAGTACCTTTGGCTCCATTACGCCGGTCGCACCGCGCTTCGTCGCCTCTACATACGCTCGTGTGCTATCATCCACACGCAACGCGATATTTTTCACACCATCGCCGTGGAGCTTCACATGCTCAGCCATTTCCCCTTCTGGGATAAGTGGAGAGGTCACTACCAAACGAATATTGCCCTGCTCAAGCGCATAGCTGGTGCGATCACGTACCCCTGTCTCCAACCCGGCATAAGCAATCGGCGTGAAGCCCCACGCGTGGCTATAGTAGTATGCCGCTTGCTTCGCATTCCCTACATACAATTCTAAATAGTCGAAATTTTGAATGGGCATGAAATCCTGTTCAGACATGGCTGGCTCTCCTTAGGTAACGATAAGTAGTGACTAGCTACGCTAAATAAAACTGGAAAACATTCGCGGGAGTTGAGGAATCTCTGTGGAGGCGCAATGTATCGCACCCTGGTAGCGTGAGCGGCGTATAGAGAAGTGGAAGCAGAACCTTCTCCAACCGTGCTGACAACCACATTCCGAAACTCCTTTGTTTCGATGTTGCAACAAAGCAAGAATGAGACGTGACATACTTTACGTCCTGTTGCCATTATACGCACCCGAAAAGGGGAACCGCAAGGTACCTCCTCTTCTTGATTCTCTCATTACATGCCCACTAACCGTGGAAACAGCAGTAGCCAATTCTCAAATGTTTCTCAAGATTTCACAACAGGGTAGCCATGCCCACATTTTCCATGGACAGCTACAAAAGGTCATGCTATGATGACGCAAGGAAATGCTGAAACTTACGCTACGAACAGGCAAACAGGAGGCTGACCGCGTGGATACCCTCATTGGCACATCCCTGGGGGGATATACACTGCTAAAATTTCTTGGCAGCGGTGGTATGGGAGTAGTTTATCTGGCGGAAGACCCTGCTATTGGCCAACAAGTCGCGATCAAAATTGTTCGTTCAGACGAGACAGATTTTTCCGCTACATCCAGTGCAGTGCAGGCAATAGAGCGTTTCAAGCAAGAAGCACGAGCAGTAGCACACCTGGATCATTTACATATTCTCCCGCTCTATCGCTACGGAGAAGAGGAGACCGACCATGGGCCACAGGCCTACATGGTGATGCAATATCGTCCCGAAGGATCATTATGGGATTGGCTCCGTCGCCGCGCAGGCTTAGCAAATTCGCAAGCACTCGCCTCCACTCCACTATTGCCACCAGGGTTGAATAGTGAATGGCCCCTGAGCTTGGACGAAGCAGGTGAGTACCTGCGACAAGCCGCTTCCGCCCTGCAATACGCCCACGATCACGGCATCATCCACCGCGATATCAAACCCGCCAACTTTTTATTGCGTATTGAACCTGACAACACAATTCACCTGCTGCTCTCCGATTTTGGCTTAGCCAAATTCTTCTCGTCCAATTCCGCTACCAGCACTGTCCTCGGCACGCCCATTTATATGGCACCGGAACAGTTTGACGGGATAGCTGAGCCAGCAAGTGATCAGTATGCCCTGGCAGTTATGATCTACCAGTTTCTTGCCGGACGTCCACCCTTCGAGGGGGATCCGCTGCAATTGATGCATCAACACATGAGCACGACACCTCCTCCGCTCCGCTCGTTTGTACCAACACTCCCTGACGAAATCGGAGACGTCTTTGCTCGCGCCCTCGCCAAAGATGCCAAAGACCGTTATCCATCTATCATAGCTTTCGCCCAGGCCTTTGCACAAGGAAGAATAGCAAAACCCTACAGCTTCGTCCCTCCCTTCTCTCTACCAACTATGGGCATGGATAATCGCAAGCGCAGGCCGCCAGTAGCAGGATTGCTGCCACTCAGCAACCCTGAACCGTTAAGCACAGTGCATATCCAGGAGCGTCAGCAACTCTCGCAACCTTTAGCAGCATCGCCATACAACGCACCAACTGTAAACGATGCGCCATCCAATCAGGTGAACCAGGCAACAGTGTTTCCCACACCCATCACACAAGATGCTATGCACACAAGCGGGCAGCCCTTCCTTGCACCGATTGCTTCATCCCCTCCACTTTCACCGCCCGACGCTGTCCCATTCCTACAACAAAAGGTGAGTCGGCGCAGCGCACTGGGCTGGATTGTTGGTGGAGTCGCCGCCATCGGTATTACTGGTGGGACTGGCCTCTATTTCTATTACCGCTATCAATTACCAGCCCATGCCTTGCATATCTTGCGGGGACACACCAATACCGTGACCAGCGTCAACTGGTCGCCCGATGGCACGCAACTCGCCTCCGGTTCGCGTGATAATACAGCGCGTCTCTGGTCTGGAGCCAGTGAACAAAGCATCCTGACCTATCGCGGCCATTCCTCAACAGTGTTCACTGTCGCGTGGAGTCGCGCTGGACACCTGATTGCTTCCGGCAGCAAAGATAAGACAGTACAAGTATGGGATGCTACAGGCACAGTACACAATACATTTGAGAACCTGGGAGGCACTGTCAGTTCCCTGGTGTGGCTACACAATGGGTTGGGCCTATTCGTTGGTACGCTCAATGACGGCGTGTACGAGCTTATCTTGAGCAGTGGGCATGCTATTGGACAGGGGTCTAAAACGATAGTGCGCTCTATGGCCCTCTCACCCAATGGCAGCTATCTCGCGGTTGGACTGGAAAGCGGCATTATAGCTGTTACCGATTTGCGCGGCACACACAAAACGAACCAGTATTATACAGGCCATCTCGGCCCTGTGCATGCGTTGGCATGGTCAAAAAACAGTGCATGGCTGGCAACGGGCAGTACCGATAAAGTGGCACGAATATGGGATGTCGCCTCTACCCAAACTATCCATACCTTACCTCATCAAGGCTTTGTAACAAGTGTTGCCTGGGACCCCAACTCCCTGACACGCCTGGCAACTGGTTGTAGCGATAAAAGTGTAAACCTCTGGGACGTGAATAGTAGCACGAGAACTATCTACAACGGGCATACAGACGTGGTAACTACCGTCTCCTGGGGCACAAACGGTCTGGCTTCAGGCTCCGCCGACCAAACTATTATCATCTGGCAAGCATAGCTCAGGCTTTACCTGCTAGCATTGAGTTGGCGTGCCTTTTCCTCGGCCTGTTTCGCCTCCGTTTCCATTCCCATACGTTTATAGGCATTTCCTTTGCCAGTATAGGCATTGGCGTCCCTGGGATCCAGGTACAAGGCATAATCCCAGGCCGCTATCGCATCCGCGTAGCGATTCAACCCATAGAGAGCCCAACCCTTACCATTGTAGGCATTCGCGTATTTCGGGTCCAAGCGTGTTGCCTGATCGTAAGCCGTTAGCGATTCCGTGAAGCGAGCGAGGTAATAGAGGGCATTGCCCCTGCCATCATAGGCATTCGCATAGTTCGGGTCCAGACGTGTTGCCTGCTCGAAAGCTACCAATGCCTCAGCATACCGGCCCAACTTATTGAGTGCCCAACCTTTGCCATCTTGCCCTGTCGCACTGCGCGGATCGATAACAAGGGCCTGTTCATAGACGGCTAACGACTCTTGATAACGTTTCAGCAAGTAGAGCGCACTCGCTTTGTTGTTGTATGCACTGGCTCTGCTGGGATCGAGACGCAGGGCCTGATCGTAAACCACAATAGCTTCCTCGTAACGTTTGAGGCTACCCAATGCCACTCCCTTGTTGTAGTACGCATTGGCCTTACCCGGATCAAGACGCAGTGCCTGATCGTAGCAGGCGATTGCCTCCACATAACGCTTAAGACCACCCAGAGCTACACCCTTGTTGTAATACGCACTGACATAGCCTGGATTGAGACGCAGTGCCTGGTCATAGCAGGTTATCGCCTCCGTGTAGCGTTTAAGTTCATCGTAGATAACCCCTTTATTGTAGTAAGCGTTGACCTTATTGGGGTCCAGGCGCAGCGTCTGATCGTAGGCTGCCAACGCTTCCGTGTATCGCTTGAGACTTCCCAACGCCACTCCCTTGTTATAGTGCGAACTCACATGCTGAGAATTGAGCTGAATAGCCATATTGTAGGCAACGATAGCCTCTTCATAACGTTTAAGACCATCGAGGGCCACCCCTTTATTATAAAAAGCACTGCCATCTCCGGGCGTCATGTGCGTCACACGCTCATAAATAGCCAGGGCTTCCGCGTAGCGGTTGCTGTTTAAAAGCATGATCCCTTCATCAAACAATTCCTTCGGCGTTTTATTAAGCAAGCCTGAGTCGAATGAAGGCAGAACAGTACATGCCATGATGAACATGGATATATCGCTATGGCGATTGATCCGGTCTTTCGCCATAGCCCGCAGGATAGCCTGCTCGATAGGTGCCGGAACTCGCGGGTTAAGGTTCGCTGGGAACACGGGTAGGACTTTTGCATGCTGAAACCATACAGCTTCGAGACCAACATTCTCTACATCAAATGGCTTCTTCCCCGTCACCAACTCATAGGCAATGCAGCCCAGGGCGTACTGGTCACTTTTAACACTTACCTTGCCCTCAAACTGCTCCGGTGCCATGTAGGCTGGCGTTCCCCCTCGGCCCATATCTTTCGTGTGCGCGGTCGCCAGGACAGCAGCGATGCCGAAATCCGCCAGGAGCGCATCCCCTTTCGCATTAAAAAGGATATTCCCTGGTTTGAGATCGCGATGCACAATATTTTGTTGGTGGGCGTGTTGCAGTGCCTGCCCGATTTGCTTGAGTATAGTAAGGGCTTCATCTATCGCCATGGGCCTACCGCGCAATTGATCAAGACGATCTTGCAGCGAGCCACGCGAAGCCAGTTCCATGATGATATACGGTAAGCCTTCCTGTATCGCGGCATCAATAATGGGCAGAATATACGGATGGCGCAACATGTTGAGCAATTGGGCTTCCTGTATAAATTGCTCACGCTCCCTGGGCGACTTCAAGTGAGCATGCAGCAGCTTGATCGCAACTATCGGTTTATCGCTGAAGATGATATGCCTGGCTCGATAGACACTTCCATACGAGCCACTATCCACTTCAGCAATAATGGTATAGCTGCCAATCTGTTTCCCAATAAAACTACTATCTTCTGCTGCCATACAGCGCACCTCGCATACTCTTTTATAAAAAACTCACAGATGTTTGCTAGAAGTACAGCCATAGTATAAACATATTCCCTGTGATAATCAAGCACAATAAAGCTACGTCCGCAGGATACCACCACACCCTATAGTACTTCCTGCCACTTTCTATTGATGAGCGCGGATATATCCAGCATAATAGAGCTAGCGCAATGCTCATGCATTACGCAGAATTCTAAACAGCACGAAATAAAAATTACTAGTAGAAGAGGTAGAACATCCGCATGGATATCACCGGTAGTCAGAAAATTAAGGCTCCCCGCCCACAAGTGTTTGCGGCATTATTAAATCCTGATGTACTCAAAGAGAGTATTCCAGGCTGCGAAAGCGCAAAGCTCGTCGATATAGCAGGTAGCCAGCAATTGAAACTGCGCATTAGCCCCAACATTCCGGGATTCAAAGGGTCACATGCAGTATTTTTACAGACAGGGGAAGTTGTTGCCCCCTCGCGTGTCGTCTTGATCGCGGAGCCAACGAGTTCCATGGGCTCAATCAAGGCCGTTTGCACAGTAAACCTCGCGGAAGATACCGGAGGAGCAGCCACCATTCTTAGCTATAACGCCCATGCCGAGATGGAAGGCAAAATCTCCAATACGCCTGAAATCATCATCAAAGGTGCGGTGAAAATTGCTCTCGACCAGTTCTTTAAGAATTTCGAGAAACAGGTCGTCGCCATTACCGCGTAAGGCAAGGTTTGTGAATGATGGCCAGGGGGGCACCGGGAGGGCGCCACCCCCCCCACCCAAAACCATTGAACACCCTCCCCG